>JBAQHA010000180.1:0-4152 GCA_049288075.1 Oricola sp. | reverse complement strand
GCGCGCGCCCATGATGTCGAGCGCGCAGGTCTCCGAAGCGAGGATCCATGAGCCTTCGAGATCGCCCAGAACGAGCGGGCGGATGCCGAGCGGATCGCGGCAGCCGATCATCTTCTTCGACGACAGCGCCACGAACGAATAGGCGCCCTCCAGCTTCCTGATCGCGTCAAAGAATTTGGCCAGAAGGTCCTTTTCGGGGCTGAGCGCAACGAGATGCAGCAGCGTCTCGGTGTCCGAGGTCGACGAGAAGATCGAGCCGGAGCGCTGCAATTCGCGCTGCACTGTCATCGCGTTCGTGATGTTGCCGTTATGCGCGACGGCCAGGCCACCCGAATCCAGTTCCGCGAAGAACGGCTGCACATTTCGCAGGCCCGACCCACCGGTCGTCGCATAGCGGTTGTGGCCAATGGCGCGGTCGCCGCTGACGCGGGCGATCACCGACGGCTTGGTAAAGTTGTCGCTGATCAGGCCGACATGGCGTTCCGCATGGAACTGGGTGCCGTCGAAGGATACGATGCCGGCGGCCTCCTGGCCGCGATGCTGCAGCGCGTGCAGGCCGAGCGCCACGAAGGAAGCGGCGTCGGCGCGTCCGAATATGCCGAACACGCCGCATTCGTCGTGGAAATGGTCGTCCGCTTCAGCACTCATTGTGTCACTCGCGTTCATGCGTCCTGGCCGTTGGCGTTTTCGGGGTCTCCTCCGGGGAGGATGCTTTCGATATCCTCGGGCAGCATGTTGACCAAACTTTGAGCAAGCGATTCCAGGAACGGCTTCGATTTCGCGTTGTCGATCCAGGCGATCTTGCTGTTGCCGGTGAAGAATGTGAGGAACCAGACCGCCACGGCGGCGATCAGCACGCCGCGCGCCGCCCCGAACACGAAGCCGAGCGTCCGGTCGAGCGGCCCGATGCGGCTGTCGATGATCATGTCGGCGATGCGCATGGTGATGAAGGTGACGATGATCAGCACCACCAGGAAGATGATGCCGGCGGCCACGAGCTTGGCGATCAGTTCGTTATCCACGTAATTTTGCACCAAAGGCGTCGCCGGCTTGTAGAACAGGAAGGCGACGACCGCCGCCGCGCCCCATGACGCGATCGAAAGAACCTCGCGCGAAAAACCGCGCACCATGGCGAGCACCGCCGAAACGAGGGTCAGTCCCAGCAAAAGGCCGTCAAGCAGGGTAATGGGCATGAAAAAATGTCTCCGAAGAAGGCGCGCCTGAAGCGTTCGTCGCCTGCAGTCCTGTGTCCCCGGCGGTTCTCACCGCACTAAAACTCGTCATCGTCGCGCTCGCGCGTCAGCATCTTTCCGCCGGCGATACGCGCCACGAGGTCCGGAAGGTCCGTGATCTCGACGGCGTTCTTCCGGCTGGCCTCGGGGACATCCTGGCTGCCCTTCGGCATCACGGCGGATTTGAAGCCCAGCTTCTCGGCCTCCTTCAGGCGTTGCGCGGCATGCGCGACCGGCCTGATCGCGCCCGACAGGCTTACTTCGCCGAAATAGACGCAATCGGACGGCAGGGCAAGACCGGCAAGCGAGGAGACAAGCGCCGCTGCAACCGCGACGTCCGCGGCCGGTTCGGTGATGCGATATCCGCCCGCCACGTTGAGGTAGACGTCGTGCTGGCCGAGCCGGACGCCGCAATGGGCTTCCAGCACGGCGATGATCATCGACAGGCGCGCCGAATCCCAGCCGACGACGGCGCGGCGCGGCGTCCCGAGCGAGGAGGGGGCGACGAGCGCCTGGATTTCCACCAGCACCGGCCGCGTGCCTTCCATGCCGGCGAAAACCGCTGCGCCGGGCGCGGTTTCGTTGCGTTCGCCGAGAAACAGTTCGGACGGGTTGGAGACCTCGCGCAGGCCGTCCGAGGTCATCTCGAAGACGCCGATCTCGTCAGTCGGGCCGAAGCGGTTCTTCACCGTGCGCAGGATGCGGTAATGGTGGCCGCCTTCGCCTTCGAAATAGAGCACCGCGTCCACCATGTGTTCGAGAACGCGCGGTCCCGCGATCTGGCCGTCCTTGGTGACGTGGCCGACGAGAACGATCGCGGCGCCGGTCGATTTCGCGAAGCGGATCATCGATTGGGCCGCGGCGCGCACCTGCGTCACCGTGCCGGGCGCCGATTCCGCCGCGTCGGTCCACAGCGTCTGGACCGAATCGAGGATCACCAGGTCGGGCCGCTGCTCCATGGTCAGCGTCGCGAGGATATCCTCGATATTCGTCTCGGCGGCGAGCTTGACGTCGGTATCCGCCGCCCCGAGCCGTTGTGCCCGCAAGCGCACTTGAGCGACCGCCTCTTCGCCGGATACGTAGATGACGCTGTGGCCCCTGCGCGACAATGCCGCCGCCGCCTGCATCAGGAGCGTCGATTTGCCGATGCCCGGGTCGCCGCCGACCAGCAGCGCCGATCCGCGCACGATGCCACCGCCGGTCACCCTGTCGAGTTCGGAAATGCCGGACAGGATGCGCGGCGCGTCCTCGATCTCGCCCGACAGCGTGGTGAGCGCCACGGCGCGGCCCTTACGATTGGGTTGTCTGCCCGGCCCGCCACCGATACCGCCGGTCGGGTCTTCCTCGACGATGGTGTTCCACTCTCCGCAGGAGTCGCATTTTCCCGCCCAGCGCGAATGAACGGTGCCGCAGTTCTGGCAGATGAATTGTGTGCGGACCTTGGCCAAAATGGGCTTTCGGAGAATCAGCTTTCGCCGGCGTTGAGATAACGCCGCTCATAGCGCGGGCCGAGATTGGTGAGAAGCTCGTAACTGATGGTTCCGGCCGCCGCGGCCGCCTCATCCAAAGGAATATTGGGACCGATCAGCTCGATCCAGCCGTCTTGCAGCGCGGCTTCCGGCACATCCGTCACGTCGAACAGCGACAGATCCATGGTGATGCGGCCGAGCAACGGCACGCGTTGCCCTGCGACGCAACCTTGCAGGCCTTCCGGCACCGCATCGCGTAGCGGCACACCGGCGCCGGAACCGGCGCGCGGATAGCCGTCCGCGTAGCCGACTGACACTACGGCGATCGCCGTGTCGCGCATCAGCGTTTGCGTTGCGCCATAGGAGACTGTCTCGCCTTTTCGTGCGTGGCGCACCTGCACGATCCGCGCCTCCAGCGTTACGACCGGACGCATCGGGCTCGATTCGCCCTGCCGCACCCGCCCGCCGAATATCGCGATGCCGGGCCGCGTCAGGCCGTGCCGGTAGTCGGACCCGAGAAAGATACCCGCGGAGTTGACGAGACTTGAATCGGTTTCTCCGAAAACCGCCGCAACGCGCTGAAAAGATTCTCGCTGCAGCCGATTCAGCGGATGCTCCGGATCTTCGGCGCAGGCGAGGTGGCTCATCACCAGGATCGGCGAGACCAGATGTTCGGTCCTGTTCCGGGATGATAACGCAAGCGCTTCCTCGACCGTCAGGCCGAGCCGGTTCATGCCGGTGTCGATCATGATCGCGCAGGGGCTGTTCAGCCCGTGCGCGTCGCAATGGCGCGCCCAGGTCTCGATCTGTCCGGAGCTGTTGAGCACGGGAATGAGTTCCGCCTCGGTCAATGTCGCCGCCGACATAGCATGCACGCCGTTCAGGATGTAGATGTGGGCTTTCGGTGCGATCCGCCGTACCGCCACGCCTTCCTCCGGCAGCGCCACGAAGAAGGTGTCGCATCCGGCGGCAAGCAGGGCGGGCACGACCTGCGCCGTGCCGAGACCATAGGCGTCGGCCTTGACGACGGCGGCGCAGCGCGCCGGCTTCGACCGCTCCGCGAGTTCCCGCCAATTGGCCGCTATCGCCGCCAGATCTATCGTCAGCCGTCCGCCCGCGAGCCTCGGATCGGCGCCTGTGCGAACGGTCTTCACCCTATTCGAACCGCTCCGGCAGACGGTCTTCATAGGCGAGATCGGTGAATCGGGTGAATTCGGCCTGGAAGGCCAGCGGAACCGATCCGGTTGGCCCGTGGCGCTGCTTGGCGATGATGACTTCCGCCTTTCCCATCGCCTCGGCCATCTCGTTTTCCCACTTCATGTATTCCTCGGTGCCGGGTTTCGGCTCCTTGTTCTTCAGGTAGTACTCTTCGCGATAGACGAACATCACCACATCGGCGTCCTGTTCGATCGAGCCGGATTCGCGAAGGTCCGATAGCTGGGGACGCTTGT
>JBAQHA010000179.1:0-3031 GCA_049288075.1 Oricola sp. | reverse complement strand
GGGCCGGCCGACTGGCTGCACGCGCCGCATCTGAAGGCGTTGGCTGCTCGTTCGGCCCGGTTCGCGAACAACTACACGTCTTCGCCACTCTGCGCCCCGGCCCGCGCCTCCTTCATGGCCGGTCAGTTGCCGAGCCGCACGCGCGTCTACGACAACGCCGCCGAATACGTCTCTTCCATCCCGACCTACGCGCATCACCTGCGCCGGGCCGGCTATTACACCGCCCTTTCGGGCAAGATGCATTTCGTCGGACCGGATCAGTTGCACGGCTTCGAGGAACGACTGACGACCGACATCTATCCGGCTGATTTCGGCTGGACTCCGGACTACCGCAAGCCGGGAGAACGGATCGACTGGTGGTATCACAATCTCGGTTCCGTCACCGGCGCAGGCGTCGCCGAGATCACCAACCAGATGGAATATGACGACGAGGTCGCCTTCCTCGCCAACCAGAAACTCTACCAGTTGTCGCGCGAGAACGACGATGCGGGCCGCCGCCCCTGGTGCCTGACGGTCTCCTTCACGCACCCGCACGATCCCTACGTCGCGCGCCGGAAATTCTGGGACCTTTACGAGGACTGCGAGCATCTGCTCCCGGAAGTCGGCGATCTTCCGCTGGAAGACCAGGATCCGCATTCCAGGCGCATCATATTCTCCTGCGACTACGAGAATTTCGACGTCACGCAAGACAACATCCGCCGCTCCCGCCGCGCCTATTTCGCCAACATCTCCTATCTCGACGAGAAGGTCGGCGAACTGGTCGACACGCTGACGCGCACAAGGATGCTGGACGACACCTTCATCCTGTTCTGCTCCGATCATGGCGACATGCTGGGCGAGCGGGGATTGTGGTTCAAGATGAACTTCTTCGAGGGCTCGGCCCGCGTGCCGCTGATGGTGGCAGGCCCGGGCATATCCCCTGCCCTGCACGAAACGCCGACCTCCAATCTCGACGTCACCCCGACGCTCTGTGACCTCGCCGGCATTTCCATGGACGAGGTGATGCCCTGGACCGACGGCATGAGCCTGACCGGCATGATGAATGGCGAGCAACGCACCGCGCCGGTGCTGATGGAATACGCGGCGGAAGCCTCCTATGCGCCGCTGGTCGGCATTCGCGAGGGCAAGTGGAAATATGTCCACTGCGAACTCGACCCGGACCAGTTGTTCGATCTCGAAGCCGATCCGCTTGAACTGACGAACCTCGCTTCCGATCCGGCCCATGCCGAAGTCGTTGCCGGCTTTCGCGCCAGGCGCGAGGCGCGCTGGGACATAGCTGCCTTCGACTCCGCCGTGCGCGAGAGCCAGGCCCGGCGCTGGGTGGTCTATGAGGCGTTGCGCAACGGCGCCTATTTCCCCTGGGACTATCAGCCGCTGCAAAAGGCGTCCGAGCGCTATATGCGCAACCACATGGACCTGAATGTCCTCGAAGAATCGAAACGCTATCCGCGCGGAGAGTGATCATGACGGTCCAGCCCGAAGCTTCCCATTTCATCGACGGCAAGCCGCTTGAGGACGCCGCCGGCGCGCCGATCGACGTAGTCTATCCTGCGACCGGCGAAACCGTCGCGACCGTCCATGCGGCAACCGACGCCGTCATCGAGCAGGCTCTGGCGAGCGCGGTACGCGCCCAGGCCGAATGGGCGGGTCTGACTGGCATGCAGCGCGGCCGTATCCTGCGCCGCGCCGCCGATATCCTCCGCGAGCGCAATCGCGAACTCTCCGAACTGGAGACCTTCGACACCGGCAAGCCGCTGCAGGAAACGCTGGTCGCCGACGCCCTGTCCGGCGCGGATGCGCTCGAATATTTCGGCTCGATCGCCGTCTCGATCGGCGGCGAGACGGTCGGTTTCGGCTCCGACTTCGCCTATACGCGCCGCGAGCCTCTCGGCGTCTGTGTCGGCATCGGCGCGTGGAACTATCCGATCCAGATCGCCTGCTGGAAGGCCGCGCCGGCGCTTGCCTGCGGCAATGCGATGATCTTCAAGCCGTCGGAAATGACACCGCTCTCGGCGCTGAAACTCGCCGAAATCCTGGTGGAAGCCGGCGCGCCGGCAGGTCTCTACAATGTCGTCCAGGGCCGCGGCGATGTCGGCGCGAAGCTGACATCCGATCCCCGCATCGCCAAGATCTCGCTCACCGGCTCGGTGCCGACCGGCCGCAAGGTCTATGCGGGCGCTGCCGGCGGTTTGCGCCATGTCACGCTGGAGCTCGGCGGCAAGTCGCCGCTGATCGTCTTCGGCGACGCCGACATCGAAAACGCCATAGGCGGCGCCATGCTCGGCAATTTCTACTCGTCGGGCCAGATCTGCTCCAACGGCACACGCGTCTTCGTCCATTCCTCGATCCGCGACCGCTTCGTCTCGCGTCTGGTCGAGCGCACGCGCTCCATCGTCATCGGCGACCCGATGGACGAGGCCGTGCAGATGGGCCCGCTGGTCTCCGCCGCCCAGCGCGACAAGGTGCTGGGTTATATCGAAATCGGCAAACAGGAAGGCGCGACGCTGGAGATCGGAGGCGGCGTTCCGTCGATCCAGGGCTTCGACGGCGGCTTCTATGTCGAGCCGACGGTCTTCTCCAACGTCACCGACGACATGACCATCGCGCGCGAAGAAATTTTCGGTCCGGTCATGTCGGTCCTGGGTTTCGACGACGAGGACGAGGTGATCGCCCGCGCCAACGCGACCGAGTTCGGCCTCGCGGCCGGCGTCTTCACCGCCGACCTGTCCCGCGCCCACCGCGCCATCGCGCGGTTGCAGGCCGGCACCTGCTGGATCAACGCCTACAACCTGACGCCGGTCGGCATGCCCTTCGGCGGCGTCAAGGCCTCCGGCTTCGGCCGCGAGAACGCCGCCGCCGCGATCGACAGCTACAGCCAGATCAAGAGCGTCTATGTAGGGCTCGGCCCTGTTGAGAGCCCCTACTGATGGAAGCGGATTTCATCATCATCGGATCCGGATCGGCCGGATCAGCCATGGCCCGGCGGCTGTCGGAGGACGGCAGGCATTCCGTCATCGTGATCGAGGCGGGC
>JBAQHA010000178.1:0-3533 GCA_049288075.1 Oricola sp. | reverse complement strand
CGGCACAACCTATGACCGCGAGGACCGCGATTTCGCCGACAGCGTCGGCATTCGCGTGATCGCGATCGAGGAGTTCTTCAAGCGCGGCGTCGAGGACGTGATGGCGGAGGCGCGCGAAATCGCCGGGACCGGGCCGACCTATGTCTCCTACGACATCGACTTCGTCGATCCGGCCTTCGCGCCCGGCACCGGCACGCCGGAGATCGGCGGGCCGACCTCCTACCAGGCGCTTCAGGTCGTGCGCGAACTGGAGGGCGTGAACATCATCGGCGCCGACCTCGTCGAGGTCTCGCCGCCATTCGACAATGCCGGCGGGACGGCCTGGCTCGGCGCGTCGCTGATGTTCGAGATGCTGTGCGTCATGGCGAAGGTGGTATCCAAGGCCGCGTAAACCCGCCCGGCGCTCACAGTTTCGGCATGCCCTTCGGACGCATCTGGCGCTTCTGGGCGGCGATGCGGAACTGGGCGTTGGCAGCGCCATAGCCGCGATAGGGACCGCGCCGCTCGACGATCTCGAAGAAGAAGCCCTCGCCGTAGTTCGGGCTGTAGAGCTGGAAATACTGGCCGTGCTCGTCGCGGTCGTAGAGGATGTTGCCGGCCTTCAGACGGTCCAGGAACTCCTGTTCGAGGCCGAAGCGCGCGTCGAGATCGTCGTAATAGTTCGGCGAGATGACAAGAGGCGCGAAGCCGTTTGCGGCGAGCGCTTCGACAGCGGCAAAGATGTCGTCGGTCGCAAAGGCCAGGTGCTGCACCGCGGAGCCGAAGCTCTCCGCAATGAAATGGCCGGCTAGCGTGCGGCGGTTCTCCGCGCCGTTCAGCGTGATCCGCAGCGTGCCATCCGCGTTTTCGATCGCCTGGCTGCGCACCAGCCCTGCCGGGTCCACGACGTCGACCATCGGCGTCTTTCCGGTCGCGAAAATCGAGGTGTAGAAGAGCAGCCAGGTCAGCATCTCCTCGTAGTTCATCGTCTGGGCGACGTGGTCGATGCGCGTCAGCCCGGCATCACGCGGCTTCGCTTCGTCGGCGACGGGGCGGAACTCGATTTCCCAGACCTTCGCCAAATCGCTGCGGTCGTCGATGAAATGCATCACCCCGCCGCCGATGCCGCGGATTGCCGGGATCTTCAACTCGCCGGGTCCGACCGGCTGCTCGAACGGATCGGCGCCGAGCGCCCTCGCCCGCTCGACCGTCGCGGCCGCGTTCTCCACCTTCAGCCCGATGTCGCAGACATTGGCGCCGTGGACGACATAGGAGGAATGGGCAAAGCCCTCGTGGCTTGTGTTGATGACGATGTTGATCCCGCCCTGACGCCACAGATCGACATCCTTGGAGACGTGCCGGCCGGCGCGCTCGAAGCCGAGCGCGTGCAGCATCGCGCCGAGCACTTGCGCTTCCTCCTCATCGGCGGCGAATTCGACGAACTCGACGCCTTCCACCGCAATGCGGTCCGGCATGGCGGGCACCGGTATCCTGATGTCCGGCTCGGTTCGGCGCACCTGGTCCATCAGGTAGACGAGCGAGCGATGGCCGTCGACGGAGATCGACTTTGGCGAGCCGCCGCGGAACTGGTCGTTGAAAATCTCCAACGAGAGCACCCCGTCATAGCCCGTCGCCGCGACAGCGCGCATGAAGCCGGCGACGTCGAGATCGCCCTCGCCCGGCATGTTGCGGAAATGCCGGCTCCAGTAGAGCAGGTCCATGTCGATCTTCGGCGCATCGGCCAACTGGATGAAGAAGATGCGGTCGCCCGGGATCGAGCGGATCGTCTCGGGATCGATCTTGCGGGCGAGCGTATGGAAAGAATCGAGGATCAACCCGACATTGGGGTGATCGGCGCGGCGCACGATCTCCCAGGCGTCGCGGTGGTCGCTCACATGCCTGCCCCAGGCGAGCGCCTCGTAGCCGACACGGATCCCGTGCTTCACCGCCCGCTCGCCAAGCGCCCGGAAATCCTCGGCCGCACGGTCGATACCGCCGCGCGAAATCGGTGAGACATTGGAGCAGACCAGCACGAGGTCCGTGCCCAGTTCGCCCATCAGCTCGAACTTCCGCTCGGCGCGATCAAAGGCGCGGGCGCGCTGCGGCTCGGGCATTCCCTCGAAGTCGCGGAATGGCTGGAACAGGCATATCTCCAGACCGTGATCGCGGACCATCCGGCCGACCTCGCGCGGACCGCCGTCGAAGGCCAGGAAGTCGTTCTCGAATATCTCGACGCCGTCGAAGCCGGCGGCGGCGATGGCGGCGAGTTTCTCGCGCAGGTCGCCGGAAATCGAGACGGTGGCTATGGAGGTTCTCATGATCCGGCGCTCCTATGTCACGCGGTAGACGGCGATCGTCACGACCGCGCCGTCGCGCGCGAGGCTCGCCACGAACAGGGCGTCGTTCAGCCAGCCATGCGGCCCTTCGGGCGCCTCGAAGACGGGAGCCGAGCGGAAATAGTACTCCGAAGGATCGACCTGATCGCCGGCCCGAAGCCGCGCAAGCACCTCCGCCGAGGACACCCGCAGCCCGTCATTCTGCACATGGATCGGCGTGCCGTCGTCGGCTACGATTGTGTAACGGGCGCTGATTTCGGAGACGCCGTCGCGCCGTATCAACGGCCAGTCGGACCCTCCCGGCGCGATGGTCCCTTTCAATAACGGCCCTTCCACCGTGCCGCCGGTGATCGGGATGTGCAGTCGCTCACCCTTCGGCGACGCGCCGCCGGTGCGCGCCTCGCCGATCCCGGCGCGGATCAGGAAGGCGAATTCCAGACCGGGAGTAGCAGGAACAACGGGAGCGGACATCGCCGCCTCAGTCCTTCGCGTAGCAGCCGGAAAGCCAACGGCACATACGGTCCAATCGTTCGCGCGACGCCGCGCAGTATTCCATGGCGCGCAGGTAGCCATGGATCAGACCCCTGCCATCGTCCACTTCGACCGGCACGCCGGCGTCGCGCAGCCTGTCCGCATAGGCGTAACCGTCGTCGCGCAGCGGGTCGTTCTCGGCGACTGCGACGAAAGCCTGCGGCAAACCGGCATGGCTTTCGGCGAAGATCGGCGCGGCAAGCGGATTGCGCCGGTCGGCCTCGTTGGGGACGTACATCGCGTTGACCGCCGGCATGCCATGCACGTTCAGGAGCGGCGCATCGGCGTTCTCGACATAGGACGGCTTGTCCATCTCGAAATCGACAGCGGGATAGATCAGCAATTGCGCCATCGGCGCGTATTCCGTGCCACGCAACGCGATCGAGACTGCGGCGGCGAGATTGCCGCCCGCGCTGTCGCCACCGATGGCAATTCGGGCGGGATCGATACCGAGGTCGGCAGCGTTGTCGCGAACCCATTTCATCGTGTCCCTGCACTCGTGGACCGCCTGCGGAAAGGGATGTTCCGGGGCCAGGGCGTAATCGACGCTGACGACGGTCTGCCGGTTCGCAGCGGCGATGCGCATGGTGATGTCGGCATGGGTCATCGGGCTACCCTGCATCCAGGCGCCGCCATGCATGTAGACGAGGGCAGGCTGATCTCCGCCCGTCTCGTGACGGTCTATGC
>JBAQHA010000177.1:0-1907 GCA_049288075.1 Oricola sp. | reverse complement strand
CGCTTCTTCGATATTGGAAACTTGCGAAAACTATAGAAGATTTATGATTGAACCTATAATTGCGGATAAGGAATATGAAAGCTGGTTCCTGGCCGGTGCCCCGTCATTTGCCGCGCACACGGATTGCATCGATCATCCCGTCATTCCGGAAAACTCTGAACAAATCCGAGATGCAAAAGGGTTTTTTGAAAGGGAGATATTAAAGCCTGGGAGGTTCTATTCTGAGACGGTCGATCAAGCAAAGTTTACGGGTTCATTAAACCTGGCTCTTCAGCCTGAATTGAACTCGAGATCCTTCCATCACTTAATTACCACTGTCGGGAGGATATCCGTGGCGCGGAATACGTGAAGTGTGTGTTGCGCATAGTCAGAGGATTTCGATATTCAAGTTTTGATTTTCAACTCTCATCTGCCCACGTCGCATTTCCCTCCCTCGCGGTCGCGAAACTTGCGGTGGGGTTTCAAAATCTGATGTGATGGGGGTCTGAGAGCGTGGGGCTTGTCCTGCCGGAGGCGAGCCTTGGAAACCAACGATCTGCCGGACGACTTGCCGGACGATCCGCCTCTCGTCGAAGGGCCGAGCGACCAGCTGGTTGCGGAGGCGCTGTCCGACGAGCTTTTCGACCAGGTCGTTCGGGACAAAGACATGACATTTTTTCCGCGCTTCGCGGTTACGGGCCCGCGACGCCGTCCAGCCATGCTTCGACGAGCGCGAGCTTGGCAGCGTTGTCGAGGCCGAGGGCGTCGAGGTTGGACCAGGTCGGGAAGGCGAGGGCGTGTTTCAGGGTGGCGGCTATCCTGCCGTCCGGGTCCTCCGCGAATGCGGCCACCAGATCGTCCGCGACCGTGGCGACGAAGCCCGCGAACTGCGCCATCGGCCCCTGCAACGCCGGCACATCGGCGACATCGCGGAACGACACCGTCCACATGCGCTTCGTCGCCTTGTAGTAGCGGTAGAAGGCCGCGAGCGTGGCGGAGGCCTTCCTGCGCGGGTCTTCCTCGCCGGCCCAGTCGGCCGGGTCCGGCGGGGGATTGAGGCTCAGCCAGTGCGCCGTGCAGGCCTGGAAGACCGCCGTCTCGTCCTCGAAATGCCGGTAGACCGTCAACCGCTGGACGCCCGCCTTTTCGGCTATGGCGCTGATCGTCGTCGCGCGCGGGCCGATCTCCTCATGCAGTTGCATCGTCGCCTCGACGATCCGGTTGCGGGTTTCCTCCTGCGATTTCGCGCGTTCGCGCAGGGTGTATGAGCGTTTCCTGTCCATTGAGTGAACATTACTGATCATTGAAAACTTGACAAGGGGAATTCGCGCGGCTATTCGCCATTTCGCTGAACATACGTGTTTATTGAAAATGGAAAGGATGACATCATGTCCGCGATCGAACTGCCGACCATGCTTGAACCGAGGCGCGTCAACGACGCCTGGACCGTGCTGCCTTCGTGGCTGCCGGTGCCGGGACTGGGCGCGCTGCCGGTCAACAGCTTCCTGCTCAAGGGGGCGGAGCCGATGCTCGTCGATACGGGCCTCGCCATGCTGGGCGACGCCTGGATGGCGGCGCTGGAAAGCGCGGTGGACCCGGAGGATCTGCGCTGGATCTGGCTCAGCCACATGGACGCCGACCATATCGGCAACCTGACCCGCGTCATGGCGCGCGCGCCGAACGCCAGGGTCGTCACCAACTTCCTCGGCGCGGGGAAGATGGGGATGATGGGGCTCGACGCCTCGCGCGCGCACCTGCTCAACCCCGGCGACACGCTGGAAGTCGGCGGCCGCACGCTGCATCCGGTGCGTCCGCCCTATTACGACGCGCCGGAAACGATCGGCTTCGTCGACGCGACGGACGGCGTGTTCTTCGCCGCCGACAGTTTCGGCGCGCTGCTGCCGCAGATCGTCCACGAGACGGGCGAG
>JBAQHA010000176.1:0-4563 GCA_049288075.1 Oricola sp. | reverse complement strand
TTTCCCGGAAGGTAGTGATCCGAAACGGCGACCAAAACCCCAAAGCCAAAAAGCACCCGGGGGCGCATCGCGCTGCCGGGTGTTGACCTCCGGGATCTTGCCGCTGCGGCGTCCCGGTCGGTGGCTCGGAGTTTCAACTCGTCGCTAGTCGAGCGGGCGTATGAAGGAAACGGGGGCGAGAGTCAAGATTGGGGCAGCGGGGTCAGCCGTCAGGGACTTGTATTTCCGGCCCGCAAGTCCACTTTGCCCGCATGAACAGGCAATCCCTTCCGCAAGCGCCGGTCCCCGGCCGGACGAAACCGGCCAATCCCTATTACAACGGCCCGGCCAGCGATCACTTCGACGGAACGGTGTTCTTCAATCCCGGCGGCACGCCGCCGCCCGGCCTTTTCGATCTGCTGCGGTGGCAATTCGGGCGAGGCAAGACCGCATGGCCGAATGCCTATCCGAGCCCGCATGACGATCACCGGCCGGAGCCGAGGATCGACGGGACGGGCCTGCGGGTGACGATGATCGGCCATGCATCGCTGCTGCTGCAGACAGCCGGACTCAACCTGCTGTTCGATCCGGTCTGGGCGCAGCGCGCCAGCCCGTTGCGATGGTTCGGGCCGAAGCGGCGCAATCCGCCCGGCGTCCGCTTCGAGAACCTGCCGAGGATCGACGCGGTTCTCGTCAGCCACAATCATTACGACCATTTCGACCTGGCGACGCTGGAACGGCTGGCAAAGGAGCACGATCCGTGGTTCGTCACGCCGCTCGGCAACGACGCGATCATGCGCGGGGCCATCGACCCTGCCCGGATCGTCGCCGGAGACTGGCACGAAACCGTCGCTCTGCCGGGGAAGGTCGCGATCCATCTGGAGCCGGTCCATCACTGGTCGGCGCGCGGCGGCACCGACCGGCGGATGGCGCTGTGGGCCGGGTTCGTCGTCGATACGCCGGGCGGCAAGATCTATCATGTCGGCGACACCGGGTTTCACGACGGAATCAATTACCAGGCCGCCGCGCAAAGGCATGGCGGGTTCCGGCTCGCCATCCTGCCGATCGGCGCCTATGAGCCGAGGTGGTTCATGTCGCCCCATCACCAGAACCCGGACGAGGCGGTGCGCGGCCACAGACTGTGCGGCGCGGCGCACACGGCGGGCCACCACTGGGGCACTTTCAAGCTGACGAACGAAGGGATAGAGGCGCCGCTGACGGCGCTCGACGAGGCGCTGCGAAAACACGATGTCGCGGCCGAGGCGTTCCGGCCATTGCGGCCCGGCGAAACCTGGGATGTTCCCGAGACAGAACGCCGGGCCGATTAGCCATTTGCCGGAAACGGCGAATCCGTCCATGTCTGCTCACTTGCCGCGCTGCCGGACAGCAAACCGGATTGCGCTTCGCCCGGAACGGTCCCGACCCGGCGCAATTTCCCCATTATTCGCCGCTCCAAAACGCCGCAGATGCGAAAAATGCTGGTAACCGGGCGGTAAATCCCCCATTTGCGTAGATGGGAGGCGCAGGCAACGGCGCACCCGGCCTTATAACCATAACAAGAAAGCCGCTCTGCTTGTCAAAATCCGTTAGCAACACCGCAGCCGCCGCAGCGCCCAAAGACGCGCGCGCATGGGCCAAGGCCCTCGCAAACTACAACCGGCCGAGCGACGGCCGCGGCATCTTCGAGATCGCCGTCTCACTCCTGCCATTCGCCGCCCTGTGGGCGGTTATCGCCCTGCTGCTCGACAACGGCCACTGGCTGGCGCTCGCGCTGACCGTGCCGGCCGCGGGCTTTCTCGTCCGGCTTTTCATGATCCAGCACGATTGCGGCCACGGGGCCTTTTTCGGCAACGAACGGGCCAATGACTGGACCGGCCGCGCCATCGGCGTGCTGACGCTGACGCCGTACAGCCTGTGGAAGCGCACCCATGCGCTGCATCACGCCAGTTCCGGCTGCCTCGACCATCGCGGGTTCGGCGAGATCGCCACGCTGACCGTCGGGGAATACAAGGCGCTGTCGCCCTGGAACAAGTTCAAGTACCGGCTCTACCGGCACCCGCTGGTGCTGTTCGGGGTCGGCCCCGCCTTTCTGTTCCTCCTCGACCACCGCCTGCCGACCGGCATGATGCGGCGCGGCTGGCAGCCCTGGCTCTCGGTCATGGGCACCAATCTGGCAATCGCTCTCGCGGTCGCCGCGCTGATCTGGTTCGTCGGCGTCAAGGTGTTCCTGCTGGTGCAGCTTCCGATCACCGTCCTGGCGGCCACCGCCGGCGTGTGGCTGTTCTTCGTGCAGCACCAGTTCGAGGAGACGAGCTGGGAACGGCTGCCGGAGTGGAAGCGCCAGGAAGCGGCGCTTTACGGCTCGTCGCATTACGACCTGCCGCAGCCGCTGCGCTGGCTGACCGCCAATATCGGCGTCCATCACGTCCATCACCTGTCGAGCCGCATTCCGTTCTACCGGCTCGGACGCGTGTTGCGGGACTATCCGGAACTGGGCGAGATCAACCGGATGACGCTGGTCGACAGCCTGAAGACGATCCCGCTCGCCCTGTGGGACGAGACGCGGCACCGCATGATCTCGTTCAGGGAATATCGCCGCAGCCAGATGGCGGCTGCTTAGCGGTTTTCGATCCAGTCGCCGGCGTATTCGATGCCGGCGACGCCCGCGAACTTGCGGAGGCGGTCCAGTTCGGCGTCGAGGTCGGCCATGAAGGCCTGCGACAGGCGCACGCCCTTTTCCGGCCAGAATTTCCTTATCGCCAGCACATCCCTGTTCCGGTCGGCCTTCATGTCGATGCGGCCGACGACGCGGTCGCCGCGCAGGATCGGGAAGACGTAGTAGCCGTAAACGCGCCGTTCCTCCGGCACGAAGATCTCGATGCGATAGCGGAAATCGAACAGGCGCTCGGCGCGGTTGCGATCGCGCAGCGCGGGGTCGAAGGGGCTGAGGATCCGGACGCGGCCGGGCGGCTCGGGCGGGTTGTCGAGCACGTCCGGATAGTCCCTGAAGCGAAGCGCCGCGCGGGGCTTCGAGCCGTCGGCGCTTTCGACCAGAACCGTCTCCAGTTCCTTGTCGTTTTCCGCGATCCATTCCGCCACTTCGTCGGGCCGCAACAGGTCCCAGAATGCGGCGATTTCTCCGCGCGTGGCGAAGCCGAGCCGGTCGAGCGCGGAGCGACAGGCCCAATCGACGAATTCGTGATGCTCGACCTGCGATCCGTGGTGCTCGCCGGGAATGACGCGCTCGGCGAGATCGTAGACCTTCTGGAAGCCGTCGCGGCGGGCGATCGCCAGTTTCCCGGTGCGCCAGAGATATTCGAGCGCGGTCTTGGACGGATGCCAGTCCCACCAGCCGGTGGACGGCTTTTCGCCCTCGAAATCCCGCGTCATCACCGGGCCCTCCTTCGCGATCCTTTCGAGGACGCCGTCGCATTCATGCAGGAAGGGCGCGCGTTGCCAGGCTTCCCAGCGCTCCTGCAGCCGGGTTTCCTCGCGGGCGAAGCGGTGGCGCCAATAGGGAAACAGTTCCGACGGGATGATCGACGCGTCGTGGGTCCAGTGCTCGAACAGCGCCGCTTCCTTCTCGACCAGCGCTTTCAGATGCTTTTCGCGATAGGTGGCGTTGCGCGCGAAGAGGATCTGGTGATGGGCGCGGGCGACGGTGTTGATGGAGTCCACCTGCACGAAGCCGATGCGGCGGATCAGCTCAAGGAGATCGTCCTTGGCCTGCCCCTTGTGCGGGGCGTCGGAAAGACCCTGGAGCGCGAGGAAGGCGCGGCGGGCGGTCTTGTTGTCAATGGTGGCGGGCATGGTTCGCGGCGTGTCCAGGAATCGCGCGAGAGACTGGAACGGAAGCGGGGCGGGACGCAAGCCGTCGGGCGGACACTCCTGCCACTGGCATTTTCGCCCCCGATCCGCCATATAGGCGATATCGAAGGATACTGGAAAACCATGGCGCTCGACGTTCCGTTTGCAAAAATGAACGGGCTTGGAAACCTGATCATCGTGGCCGACATGCGCGGCCGCGCCGATTCGGTTTCGCCTGCCGCCGCGGTCGCGCTCAATGCCGATCCGGCGACGCGGTTCGACCAGATCATGGCGATCCACGATCCGCGGGTCCAGAGCACCGACAATTACATCGACATCGTCAATTCCGACGGCAGCCGCGCGCAGGCCTGCGGCAACGGCACACGCTGCGTGGTGCAGGCGCTGGCGGCGGAGACGGGCAAGCCCGGTTTCACGTTCCAGACGCCGGGCGGAATCGTCAATGCAGAGGAACATGAAGACGGCACGATCTCGGTCGACATGGGCAAGCCGCGTTTCGGCTGGGACGAGATCCCGCTGGCGGAGGAATTTCACGACACGACAGGGATCGAATTGCAGATCGGCCCGATCGACGCGCCGGTGCTGCACACGCCGTCGGTCGCCAATATCGGCAATCCGCACGCCGTGTTCTGGGTCAAGGACGACGTCTGGTCCTACGATCTGGAGCGGTTCGGGCCGCTGCTCGAAAACCATCCGATCTTCCCGGAACGCGCCAATATATCGATCGCTAATGTCGTTTCGCGCGACCATGTTGTCATC
>JBAQHA010000175.1:0-4843 GCA_049288075.1 Oricola sp. | reverse complement strand
CCCTTGAGCAGTTGGGCGGCGACACGACCGGGACCGCGATCGAGCAGATCTTCGGAACGATCGTCACCCGGAACGAGGTGGCTTGGTTGGACGAGATCCGAAAGGCGTCCGACCACAGCGATCCGTCGATCACGATGAAAGCACGTGCTGCGATCAGGGGGATCTTCGGTAAATGACGTCTGCCCTCAAGCACTGCGGTGTTGAGATCGATAACAGCTGCGGTCTCAGCGAGAATGAACGTGCCTGGATCGAATTCATCAGGCTCTGCTCCCAAGGAGGCGATCCCGCGCCGACCCTTCAACGGGTGCAAAAGCTGAGGCTTCTTCTCAACCCCGGCTTGGAGCATTCACAAGTCGGCTTTGAGAGAACTAATTGGCTGTCTGAAAGGTGTGTGCATCAGAAATTTTTTTGATGCACACTTGCATTTGTGTGCAGCAAATAATATTTTGATGCACACATCGCGAGGGATGCAAGGATATGGAAATCGTCGCACACAGTCGCCCGGCCGTTGTGGCCTACCAGGACCTGCTGCGTCTTCATCTCGACGAAGGAGCATCCAGCCTGGTTGGCACCGTCGAGGAGCGAAAGCGCAACGATCGAACCTATCTCTACGAGAAATTTCGGATCGGAACCGAGATGGTCAGCCGATACCTGGGCGAAGACAAACCGGAATTACGTGCGCGCCTGGAGCGCGCGAAAGAGCTGAAGGCCGAGGCGGATGAGCGGCGAAAGCGAATGACCAGGCTTGCCAGGACACTTCGGGCCGAAGGCTTCATCACGACCGATCGCGAGACAGGCTCGTTGCTTCTCGCCTTCTCCCGGGCCGGAGTGTTCCGGCTTGGCGGCACACTCGTCGGAACAACGGCATACAGCCTATACCAGGGCGATCTCGGGGTTCGCATGGACTACGAGGAATTGGCCCAGACCGGCGACATTGATTTCGCCAGCTTCGAACGGCTCTCGGTTGCTCTCGAAGACAAAGTCGAGGAAAACCCCGACGAGATTCTCAAGTCGCTCAAGTTCGACCCGGTTCCGGGTGTGAACGATCGGCAGGTTTGGAAATGGCGGCAGAGCCGTTCCGAAGCGATGGTCGAGTTCCTGACCCCGGCCTTCGGTGACGAAAGCGTCAAGCCGCTGCCGGCATTGGGGGTAAGCGCCCAAGCCCTCCACTACCTGAACTTTCTGATCGCGGATCCGATCCATGCGGTTGCCCTCTATCGGTCCGGTGTTCTGGTCCAGATCCCGCGGCCTGAGCGATTTGCAATTCACAAGCTGATTGTTGCCGATCGGCGCCAAGGCGGCCCCGATCAGCTGAAAGCTCGAAAGGACCGAGCCCAGGCTGAGTTCCTTGTGGCAGTTCTTTCCGAGGACCGTCCAGACGAGCTCGCTGAAGCCTATGAAGACGCGCTATCGCGTGGTCCTCGCTGGCGTGACCGGATCAACGCAAGTTTGAAACGTATGCCCGAGACCGCAGAACGGCTTTCAGCCCTGATTTAGTGGTCCGACAAGGCTGATGCCGGGCGCCTAAGACGTTCTTCACGCCTATGCGATCCACGAACCCACTGAAATGGGCGAGGACAACAAGGAACTTTTCCGCCGCATCCTGCGCGAATTCATCGCGCGTTTTGAGTTCGCCCTACCGGGAATTGTTCCTACTCATGCCGCAGCCCTGGCGCCTGCGCCCGCCCCTGAGGAAGCACCTGCACAATGAATGATCAAAGCCAAAAGCAACTGGGCAAGACCCTCTGGAACATCGCCGACCAACTGCGCGGAGCGATGAACGCCGACGATTTCCGCGATTACATGCTGTCTTTCCTGTTCCTGCGCTACCTCTCTGACAATTACGAGATGGCCGCGAAGAAGGAACTCGGGCGCGACTACCCAGATCCCAACGCGATCGGCAATGGCGGGCGCTCGCCCCTATCGTTTTGGTACGCGCAGAACCACGATGACGTGGTGGCTTTTGAAAAGCAGATGCGCCTCAAGGCGCACTACATCATCAAGCCGGAACACCTCTGGACCAGCATCGCCTACATGGCGCGCACCCAGAATGACGATCTGCTGAACACCCTGCAGGCGGGCTTCAAATATATCGAAAACGAGTCGTTCCAGAGCACGTTTGGTGGCCTGTTCTCGGAAATCAATCTCGGCTCTGACAAGCTCGGCCGGACATACGCTGATCGCAACGCCAAACTCTGCGTCATCATTACCGAGATCGCCAAAGGGCTCGCCGACTTCTCCTCGGATGTGGATGCGCTGGGCGACGCCTACGAATATCTGATCGGCCAATTCGCCGCCGGTTCGGGCAAGAAAGCGGGCGAGTTTTATACCCCGCAGCAGGTGTCAGACATCCTTTCCGCGATCGCGACGCTCGACAGCCAGGAGCCCGCAACCGGCAAGAAAGAACGGCTCGCCAGCGTGCTCGATTTTGCATGCGGCTCCGGCTCGCTGCTGCTGAATGTGCGCAAGCGCATGGGGCCGCACGGCATCGGCAGAATCTACGGGCAGGAAAAGAACATCACCACCTACAACCTCGCGCGCATGAACATGCTGCTGCACGGCGTGAAAGACACCGAGTTCGAAATCTACCACGGCGACACGCTGACCAATGACTGGGACATCCTGCGCGAGTTGAATCCCGCCAAGAAGCCCTCATTCGATGCCATCGTAGCCAACCCGCCCTTCAGTTTGCGCTGGGAGCCGACCGAGGAGATGGGCGACGATGTGCGGTTCAAGAACTACGGGCTGGCGCCCAAGTCGGCCGCGGACTTTGCCTTTGTGCTGCACGGTTTCCACTATCTCAAGGATGAGGGTGTCATGGCCATCATCCTCCCCCATGGGGTGCTGTTCAGAGGCGGGGCGGAAGAGCGCATCCGAACCAAGCTGCTGAAGGATGGTCACATCGACACGGTCATCGGACTGCCCGCAAACCTGTTCTATTCGACTGGTATCCCCGTCTGCATCCTGGTGCTCAAGAAATGCAAGAAGCCGGACGACGTGCTCTTCATCAACGCAGCCGAGCACTTCGTGAAGGGCAAACGCCAGAACCAATTGGGGGATGGTAAGAACGGGACACCGGATCATATCGGTAAAATCGTCTCAACATACCAGTTCCGCAAAGAAGAGGACCGCTACTCCAAGCGCGTGAGCGTGGAGCGTATCGCCGAAGAGGGCTTCAACCTCAATATCTCTCGCTACATTAGTACAGCCGTGGCTGAAGAAGAGATCGACTTGGACGCCACACAGCGGGAGCTGATCGGTGTTGAAGAGGAAATCCGGAAGGCGACCAAGATGCACAACTCGTTTCTGAGGGAACTCGGGCTTTCTCTGTTGCCGATCGCAGATAAATGACGTGGCGTAGCGTCCAGACCCCGCGAACATGGACACCGGACGCTCTTCGGGGAGCGAACCAGTGTAGCGGAAGACGCATGGTCTCCGGATCGCGCTTCTGACCATACTCGGAAAACTCGGTCGCTGGAACGACGCAACGATTCTCTGCGCCTACCGCGTCTGAAGGACCCGCGGTAGTCGGGGGTCGAGAGCGCAGATGCGGAGTGCATCTGGTGCGAAAGGGGTTTCCAGGAACCAAGGCGATCCGTTCAACAATGGGATCCGTCGGGAAGCGAAGTCCTAGGAAAAAATGCGTCCGGTATAGGGGATGCCTTCTGGCGCCGGCAGAGATCGGGGTTTGGACCACCGCTTCCTATGGGACCCAGCCGTCGCACCAGGAATTCGTCGACGAACGCCATGCTCGCCCGGGAACCAAAAACGAAAACCCGGAGCGGCTGGCGCGCCGAGCTCCGGGTCAACTTCATGCTCTAGGAAAAGGGGCGGGCCTTCGGCCCGGCGTCACTCTTGCGAATGATAGCTTCTTTCTCACTGGATGCAACTGAGGGTTCTGCGAGGTGGGGTCAACCGAAGCGCGCTCGATGGACGGTCTCATGTCCCGCAGCACGCGAAGCGCCATTTCAGGTTTACAATTGCAAACCTGAGCGCCGAAATTGGGCTCAGATTGCGGTCAACGACCTTTACGTGCGACGCGCCATAACGGGTTATCTCCTTATTGAAAATAAAGGGAACCTTTCCCTTACCTTTCCGGCAGATTTACCGAATTCGCGGAAAACGGATTTTTGTCCGTTTCGTCAACTTCGCCGCCACGTGTAGTCTGCCACCCCAGACGTGCGCGCACTACCTTGCGAAGTTGGCTTCGCTCGAGATCGAGAAATAGCGAATTAGGTATTTCGCCCAGCGGCGCTGTGGTTTCTGGAACCGGTCCGGTTATGCCTTGGAAGCGCTGCAGCGCAAGCGACGATAACTATCGGGAGAGGTGCCCGTAGCGCGACCGCAAGCAGGCAGACGGTCCGGCTGGCGAAGCGTCCGGCAAGATCAGGTTTGTTGATCTGAAATGGCGGTTGGTGACGCGACCGGCTTCGCAAGGCTCGCCCGGATATCAGGTCAGGGGAGTAGGACGACCGGATTTCGCGCGCCGGCATTTTCTTTGGTTATCGCATCGATTTCCTGAACCACCTGCGGTCAATTCACCGTCTGCCTTTCACGCACTGGCCCGCCCCCCGTGCACGTGCACCACGCGTTTCGTGATGATCGTTCCCAATTTCAAGATGCCGCCCAGGGAAGGCGAAATATTTCCTTTCCCGGGTTCTGCTTCCCGTCCGATGGTGGAATAGATTGTCTGGTGGAATTCTAGCGGTCGTTATCGGGGATCACGCTTTCGCCCGCAAGTTTCTTGCACCGTGCGCTCCAAATGGCTACCAGCTTCACGCGATGATGGAGAAGACGGTGCAGGCACGAAAGAAACGGATGGGCCCGCCCTCCGGCCCCCGCG
>JBAQHA010000174.1:0-5174 GCA_049288075.1 Oricola sp. | reverse complement strand
ATCGGCACCGGCACGACGCTGCTGCGTCTCGACGCGGCGCGCTGGCTGCATCGCACCGCCTATCACCTCTGGCGCATTTCCCATCATCTCGCCGTCGCCGGCGAAACGTCGCTGCAGCCGCCGGAAGCGGGCGGGGTGGACGACGAAGAAGACTAGGGAGCCTAGCTCTCCTGGTCCCTCTGCGGCTTGCCGCGATTGCCCGTGCCGAATGTGTAGCCGGTCTCCACCGCGCGATTGCCGTATTTGGCGCGCACCTTGTCCATCGCCGCTTCCGCCTTGGCGCGGCGCGTCGCGTCGGTGTCGATCAGGTCCGACGGGTCGGCCATTGCGTCATTGGCGAGATCGGCCACGCCGACGCCGATCAGGCGGTATTCGGTGCCGTCCAGCTCCTTTTCCAGCAGCGGCACGGCGGCTCGGAAGATCCGGTCGGCGAGTTGCGTCCGGTCGGGCAGTTGGCGGTTGCGCGTCCGGGTTTTGAAATCCTTGTCCTTCAGCTTCAGGGTCACCGTGCGGCCGGCGAGGTCCGCGGCCTTCAGCCGTTCCGACACCCTCTCCGACAGCGCCCGCAACACCGGCACCAGGTCGGCGGCCGACGCGTAGTCCTCGTTGAACGTCGTCTCCGCCGAAATGCTCTTCGCCTCGTGTTCGATATGTACAGCCCGGTCGTCCTGCCCGCGCGACAGGTGGTAGAGTCGCCGCCCCATGACGCCGTAGCGCTTCATCAGCACAGTCTCGTCGATCGTCTGCAACTGGCCGATCGTGCGGATGCCGTCCTTTTCCAGCGTTGCCGCGAAGGCCTTTCCGACACCCCAGATCATTGTCACCGGCTTGGGTCGCAGGAAGTCGAGCGCCTCCGCCTTGCCGATGACGGAAAAGCCGCGCGGCTTTTCGAGGTCCGAGGCGACCTTCGCCAGGAACTTGCAATAGGACAGGCCGGCCGAGACCGTGATGCCGATCTCGCTCTCGACGCGTTTGGTGAATTTCGCCAGCACCCGCGCCGGCGTATCCTTGTGCAGTCGTTCCGTGCCCGTCAGGTCGAGAAACGCCTCGTCGATCGACAGCGGCTCCACCAGGGGCGTCAGTTCCCGCATCATTTCGCGTACCTGTTTGCCGACGCGGGCATATTTCTCCATGTCCGGCTTGACCACGATGGCCTCGGGACAGGCCTCCAGCGCTTTGAACATCGGCATGGCGGAGCGCACGCCGTGGATGCGCGCGATGTAGCAGCAGGTCGACACCACGCCGCGCCTTCCGCCGCCGACGATCACCGGCTTGTCGCGCAACTCCGGATTGTCGCGCTTTTCCACGGACGCATAGAAGGCGTCGCAATCGATATGCGCGATCGTCAGCTTGTCCAGTTCCGGATGGCGAAGGAGCCGCGGGCTGCCGCAACCGAGGCAACGTTTCTCCGGGCCCGAGACTGGACGCAGACAATCACGGCAGAAGCCGCCGGCATTGGAGATAGCGTGCTGGTTCACCGGCGGTACCATAACATCGACCGGGGATGCGCGGAATCGGCTGTTTGGGAGCCGATCGCTAAAAGCGGAATGTCCGGACATGGGTGTAGAGTCGGATCGCCTCGATTTCGATTTTCCGGAGAATGCCGTGGCGGGCATAGGGTGGCGCAGGTGCGCGGCGCTCGATCCGTCCGGCTGCAATGAGGCCATCAACCCAGGCCTTTTCGGCATCCCATCGATGCCCGGTCCAGCCTCTATGCGTGAAACCGTAAAGCACGATATTCGCATCGGACCGGTCGAGGATGAACCGCAGAGTGCTTGCGCCGAGCGAGGTAACCAGGTTCTCTCCGTTCGCTCCATGCGCGACCAGAATGTCCCGTGTCCGGGCGACCGTGTCCGGGTCGATTTCGACGACCGGCAGGCCGAACGCCAGCGCGCCGGCGACATCGCGTTTGTCGTCCCGCAGCCAGATCTCTCTTGCATTCCTCAGTGCCAGGCGATTGATCGGCTTGCCGCGCGCGACGAGACTCGGAGACTTGAGCGTCGAATTGAGCGCGAGGACATCCGTTCTCCGTCCCGCGCATCCGCAATGCGCGGCGTAGTTGAAACGGATGACGAGGTCGGCCAGGTCGATCTCGTCCGCGGAAGCGGCCGATACCGGACCATTGCCTACCACCGCTATCGACTTCGCGTCTTTCAGAAGGGATGACATTTTCTTCTTGCCCGGGTCGCCTCGAGACGCGCCGTTACAGAAAAGCGCATGACATTTCCAGCCCGTCTCCCCGAAACCCGAGATTGACATGGCCGGTTGCCGATGAGAACATATCAGGAACATGTTGAATTGACAATTGGTCCGGTCCTTCCGGGCCAACGAAAGGAAATGCCATGATGACGCTGGATGTGGTTCCGCTGACGGCCGGCCGCTGGGATGATTTCGCGGCGCTCTTCGGCAAGCAGGGCGCCTGCTACGGCTGCTGGTGCACCTACTTTAGACTGGCGCCGAAACAGCGCAAGGCAAACACCTCCGACGACAACAAGGCCTTCATGCGGGCGCGCGTCGAAGCGGGGCCGCCACCCGGCTTGCTCGGTTATGCGGGAGGCGAGGCGGCCGCGTGGATGCAAATCGGCCCGCGCGCCGACGTGCCGCAATTCAACAATGACGGGCGGGTGAGCGCGCCGCTTCCCGATGCGCCGGTCGACAATCCGGCGGTATGGGCGATCTCCTGCTTCTTCACGCGGTCTTCGATGCGCGGGCAGGGGCTGTCGCACCCGATGGTCGCCGCCGGCATCGCATATGCCCGCGAAAACGGCGCGCGCCTGTTGGAGGCCTGCCCGATGGACCGGGCCAAGCAGTCGAAATCCGTCGGTCTTTATGTCGGCTCGACCAGCGTTTTCGAAAAGGCGGGATTCGAGCATGTTGCTCGCCGCAAGGACGGCCGCCCGCTGATGCGGATCGCCTTGTGAACTGCCTCACCCGCCGCGCGCCAGCAGGAATTTGGCGAACTCCGTCGCGACGCCCGGCCAGTCCTCGACGCTCGTCACGCCCTGCGGCATCGGCGGCAGATGCGGTCGCAGCGGCTTGTAGGCCATCAGATGAAGCCCGAGCGCTTCCGGCACCGCGCCGAGCACGCTGACATGGTTCGGCGGCAGATCGTCGATGAAGGCGACGGGGCGTTGCGGATGATGCCGGGTCAGCGCGGCGACGGCTTCGCCCTTGGCGCCCTCGGTGGCGATCATCGGATGCGGGAAGCCGTGCGCGTCCAGCAGCGCGCGCCGGCGCGCATGGTGGCGCGGCGGCATCGCGGTCAGGAACACTACGTCGGCGCCGTGCGCGCTTTGCATGCCGGCGAGCGTTTCGAGCGCGCCCGAAACCGGCGTCTGCCACGTGTCGTGTTCGCCGAAAAACCGATCCAGAAAATCCGAAACAACATGCTTTTCAGCCGCTTCTCCAGATTTCTTGAAGTAGATGTTGCCGGTGAGCTTGAACGATACGGGGCGATACTCGTGGCCGTGGCTTTCGAGGAACGCCATCAGCGGCGCGACGAATTCCAGCACCACCTCGTCGATGTCGCAGACGACCAACGGCCTGTCCGAGTGCGCCATTGCATCGATCTGGTCCTGTTCCTGCGGTGTCATGTCGAAAGCCATTCGTCGCCGCCGCCGAGCCGCCCGCGCGCTTGTTGCACGGTTTCGGGATCGGTTTCGGTCTCATTGCAGAACGCCATCAGGCTCGGTTCATGCGCCAGCAGGAAATCGAGTACGCCGACGAGGAAGCCGGGTTCGCCCGCCGCCTGGCGGATCTGGCCGGCCTCGATGCCCGTCAGCGCCAGGAAGCGTGTAAGCATCTCGTCTTTTCCGGCGATCCAGCCAAGCGCGGCGATTGCCACCGTTTCAGGCCCGGTATCGGCAGTATCGTCGCTCATGCGTGCGTCCGTTCGCTATTTCTCAATCGAATCGCGTTATAACCTTGGGCTAACGTAAATACGACACCGGTTCCGCGCCGCTGCATGGCGAGCGCCGAAACGGCGGCGAGAGGTAGGACGATGGCCAAGACAGTCATGATCGTCGAGGACAATGAGCTCAACATGAAGCTCTTCCGTGACCTTATCGAGGCGAGCGGCTACGAAACCGTGCGCACGCGAAACGGCCTGGAAGCGCTCGATCTCGCCCGCGTCCACAAGCCCGACCTGATCCTGATGGATATCCAGTTGCCGGAGGTTTCCGGCCTCGAGGTCACCAAGTGGCTCAAGGAAGACGACGAATTGCACACCATCCCGGTGATCGCCGTCACCGCCTTCGCCATGAAGGGCGACGAGGAACGCATCCGCCAGGGCGGCTGCGAGGGCTATATTTCCAAGCCGATCTCGGTTCCTAAATTTATAGAAACCATTAAGTCGTATCTTGGCGACGCTTGAATTCTGAACAGGACCGCGTCCCATGACCGCCCGCATACTGGTAGTCGATGACATCGAGGCGAACCGCAATCTCCTCGAAACGCGCCTGACTGCCGAGTATTTCAATGTCACCAGCGCCGAGAACGGACATGATGCGTTGGCGATCTGCGCCGAAACGCCGGTCGATCTGGTGCTGCTCGACATCATGATGCCGGGCATCGACGGTTTCGAGGTCTGCAGGCGGCTGAAGTCCAATGCCGCGACAAGCCACATTCCCGTCGTCATCGTCACCGCGCTCGACGAGATGGCCGACCGCGTGCGCGGCCTCGAGGCCGGCGCCGACGATTTCCTGACCAAGCCGGTAAACGAGACCCAGCTTCTGGCGCGCGTGCGCAGCTTGCTGCGCCTGAAGATGCTGACCGACGAACTGCGCCTGCGCGCAGTCACCGCTCGCGACATCGGCCTAGACACGCTGTTCGACGCGTCCGGCGCGGATGTCGCGCGAGCGAAGGTCCTCGTCATCGACGAGCGCGCTTCCTCCTTCGACCGGCTGGTCAAGCCGCTGCGCAGGGGTTTCGAGATCGCCCATGCGGCCGATCCGCAGCAGGGCGTGTTCCAGGCCGCCGAGGGCGATTTCGACTGCGTCTTCGTCGCCGCCAAGTTCGAGCATTACGATGCGCTGCGCATCTGCTCGCAGTTGCGCTCGCTCGACCGCACCCGTTTCGTGCCCATCATCCTCGTCGCCGACGCCGAGGAGGAGGAACTGATCAAGCGCGCGCTGGAACTGGGCGTGAACGACTTCATCGTCCGCCCTGTCGATCCG
>JBAQHA010000173.1:0-4073 GCA_049288075.1 Oricola sp. | reverse complement strand
GGCATTGGAAGCACCTCCAGACGACCGGCCCTCACCCCGGCAAGAGAGTATGAACTTCCGTAAGGGAATGGACAACGAAATTTCGCGCGGGACGGATGGGGCTCAGCGCGGGATCTGCGTCGGCTTGCCTTCCTTGTCGAGCGCGACCATGACGAAGCGGGCGTCGGTGACCTTGTCCATCACGTGGGAGAGGTAGCGCTGCGCCCAGGCCTCGATCAGCAGCACCATGGAGGTGCGGCCGACGCGCTCGAGATGGGTGTAGATGCACAGCGTGTCGCCGACCTTGACCGGCATGGCGAAGGACATCTCGTTGACGGCGGCGGTGACGACGCGGCCGCCGGCGATCTCGGCACCGCGGATACCCGAGGCCAGGTCCATCTGCGCCATCACCCAACCGCCGAAAATGTCGCCCGCCGCATTGGTGTCGGCCGGCATGGCGAGCGTGCGGAGCGTCAGTTCGCCCATCGGGGCCGCGGATGTCGTATCGTCGGTCATGGTCTCTTTCTTCTTGGCGCTATCCGGGGACGCGGCTTTCGGCTAAGGCGTCTTGCCCTTTTGCCGTTATTCGCGGAACCTCATCATGTCCATTCCCGGCGCCTACGCAACACCCGTTCTACTGCTCCTTGCCTCCAACATGTTCATGACGGTGGCCTGGTACGGCCATCTGCGCTTCAAGACGACGGCGCTCTTCGCCGTCATCCTGGTCTCCTGGGGGATCGCCTTCTTCGAATACTGCCTCGCGGTGCCGGCGAACAGGATCGGCCACGCGGTCTATTCGGCGGCGCAACTGAAGACGATGCAGGAGGTGATCACCCTGATCGTCTTCTCCGGCTTCTCGGTGTGGGTGCTGAAGGAGCCGCTCGGCTGGAACCACCTCGCCGGCTTCGGGCTGATCGCGGCCGGCGCGGCCCTGATCTTCAAGCCATGACGGGGTCTCGCGCGGGAATATCGGCGAAGAGGCCGAAATCGGGGTCGATGCCCAGTTCCGTCATGAAGGCCTGCGGGTTGAAGCCGATCTCATCGTAGCGGGCTTTCACGCTGGTGCGGGCCGCCTCCATCGATGGGCGATCGCGCCACTCCACGATCGTCATCATCGAGATGAAGCCGTCGTCGCGGCGGGATTCAGCGATGCGGTTGTAGAGACAGCCGGGCTGACTTGCCAGGAAGTCGCGGATGAAGACGATGCGGCCGAGAAACGCATCGCGCGCCTCGGCGGGAACGGTAAAGCGGTCGATCCGGTAGAGGCTGGTTGCCTGTCCGGCAGCGGAAATCTCTTCGTTCATCTCTCTTTTTCTCCTGATTGCGACATCAGCGTCTACGACCTGAACATAAGTTGAGGTCAAGCGCCGATCATCACAAAGCCGACAGGCGATGTCGCCGGGCGCGCTACCGGCGCGCGCGCAGGGACAATAGCGTTCGAGCCAAGGTTCAAACGGGGTTTTCCTCCATGTCCGAGACCATTCGCGCGGCCGTGTGCCGCGAGTTCAATCAGCCGCTGACCATCGAGGTCGTGACGCTGGCCGACCCCGGGCCGGGCGAGGTGAAGGTCGCCGTCAAGGCCTGTGCCATCTGCCATTCAGACATCATCTATGCCGAGGGCGGATGGGGCGGCGCGCTGCCGATGGTGCTCGGTCACGAGGCGGCGGGCGTGGTGGAACAGGTCGGCGAGGGCGTGCGCGGCGTCATGCCCGGCGACCACGTGGTGGTGACGCTGATCCGCTCTTGCGGCACCTGCCACTACTGCTCGGGCGGCGACCAGGTGCTGTGCGAGGAGGTCTTCCCGCTGGACCGGCGATCGCCGATCAGCGGCGACGGCGGGACGATGACGCACGGGCTGCGCACCGGAGCCTTCGCCGAGAAGGTGGTGGTGGAGAAAAGCCAGATCGCCGTGATCCCGAAAGTCATCCCGTTCGATTCCGCCTCGCTGCTCGCCTGCGGCGTCATCACCGGGTTCGGCGCGGTCACGAACACGGCGCGGATTCCGGCGGGAAGCCATGTGGCGGTGATCGGCTGCGGCGGCGTCGGGCTCAACGCCGTGCAGGGGGCGGTTGCCGCCGGGGCGCGGACGATCATCGCGATGGACCTCTCGGACGAGAAGCTGGAAGCGGCGAAACGCTTCGGCGCGACGCACGGGCTCAATCCGAAGGATCCGGAGCATCGCGCCAAGCTGATGGAGATCACCGACGGGCGCGGCGCGGACTACGTCTTCGTGACGGTCGGCGTCAAACCGGCGCTCGACGGCGCGTCGCAATATATCACCAAGAACGGCACGATCGTCGTCGTCGGCATGCCGCCGTCCGGCGTGATGGGAGCCTATGATCCCGGTTACCTGGCGGCCTGGAACCAGAAGATCATCGGCTCGAAGATGGGCTCGTCGCGGGTCACGCGCGACATCCCCTATCTCGTGACGCTCTACCAACAGGGCCGGCTGAAGCTCGATGAACTGGTGACGGGGCGTTATACACTCGACAAGATCAACGACGCGATCGTGAGCACGAAGCGCGGCGAGGCGTTGCGCAACGTTATCGTCTTCGACGAGGTCGGTAGTCATTAGCCGGTAGTCGGTAGTATTTATCGACATCGCCGCGCACTGCCGACTAACCACTACTCACTACCGACTGGAGTGGCCATGCACATCAAGGACGTCGAGACCTTCATTGTCGGCACGCCGCATGGCGCACCGGGCGGGCGGTATTTCCTGTTCGTCAAGCTGACGACTGACGGCGGGGTGACGGGTTGGGGCGAGGCCTATAGCGCGACGTTCGGGCCGAAGGTCATGGCGGCGGCGATCGAGGACGCGGCGGCGCGCCATCTCGTCGGGCACGATCCCCACAATGTCGAAGCCTTCTTCCGGCGCTGTTACTCGTCAGGCTTCACGCAACGGCCGGATCTCTCGATGATGGGCTGCTGCTCGGCGCTGGAGATGGCCTGCTGGGACATCGTCGGGAAGGAGGCGAACAAGCCCGTCCACGCGCTGATCGGCGGCAGGGTGCACGGGGCGCTGCGCTCCTACACCTATCTCTATCCCGTGGAAGGCTCGATCTATCCCGACGAGACGAGCGGGCGCACCGTCTACAACGATCCGGACCTGGCCGCGGAGAACGCCGTCCACTGGGTGGAACAGGGCTTCACGGCGGTGAAGTTCGACCCGGCCGGTCCCTACACGATCTACGACCCGCACCAGCCGCTTTTGAGCGACATCGAGCGGTCGGCGGCGATGGTGAAGGCGGTGCGCGAGGCGGTCGGCACGAGAGCCGACATACTGTTCGGCACGCACGGCCAGTTCACGCCGTCGGGGGCGGCGCGGATGGCGAAGGCGATCGAGCCCTACGACCCGTTGTGGTTCGAGGAGCCGGTGCCGCCGGACATGCCGGAGGCGATGGCGGAGTTCGCGAAAAAGACCTCGATTCCGGTGGCGACCGGCGAGCGACTGACGACGAAATACGAATTCGCGCGACTGCTGGCGCTGGGCGCGGCACAGATCATCCAGCCGGATCTCGGCCGGTCGGGCGGGATTCTCGAAGGCAAGAAGATCGCGGCGATCGCCGAGGTGCATCACGCGCTGGTCGCGCCGCATTGCTATTGCGGGCCGGTGGCGTCGGCGGCGAACATCCAGCTTGCCGCGTCGCTGCCGAATTTCCTGATCCTCGAGGCGATCAAGGATTGGGGCGGGTTTCACGCCGAATTGCTGAAGGTGCCGCTGAGGCTGGAAAACGGCTACACGGTGATCCCCGAGACGCCGGGACTCGGCGTCGAGATCGACGAGGCGGTGGCCCGCGCGCATCCCTATGACGGGCCGCATCTGCATCTCGGCATGGCGGAGAAGCCGGTTCAGCCGTAAGGAGGGACCACGAGCCTGAGGACAAGGGGCCGCGAAATGGATCATTCACCGCAAACCGGGGACCGGCTCACCGACAAGTCCGCAACGCCCGACGAGGCGACGGTCCGTGACTGGATCGGGCCGGACGCCTTCGCGCAATGGTCTGCCCTGCGGGACTGGATATCGACCGCGTACCCCGGCGTTTTCGTGCCGGACTGGACATATGGCGGCAAGAAGCACGGATGGAGCCTGC
>JBAQHA010000172.1:0-12916 GCA_049288075.1 Oricola sp. | reverse complement strand
GGCTTCCTTGTATTCCTTCGACTTGAAGGACGTGCCTTTCACAGTCGCCGGCGCATCCGAGATTTTCCGGATATTGCCCCAGCTGTGTTTGTAGTCGGGAAGCACCAACTCGTTCACGCCAGGATTGATGACGTTGCCCTGCGAACCGGCCGGCGAGCCGAACAGCATCATCACCTCGCCCTTTCGAGCCGTGTCGGTCGGATAGACCATACCCTGAGTGGCGCCGTTGTCATTGTAGATCTCGACGAGGGCGCCGGCCGAGACGTCGAGTTCGGCCATGTCTTCCGGGTTCATCTCGATGAACGGGAAGGGATAGCGATCCTGGATGAAGTCGTTGGCCTGGTCGAGGAACTGGTTCTGCCAGAAGATGTTGGCGCGACCGTTATTGATCCAGTACTTGAATTTGGCCATCTCGGCTTCCTTGCCGGCCGCCTGCCAGCCGCGCCAAGTCGAGGCGCAGAACAGCGCCTTGCCGTCTTCCCGGCCATGCCGGGTGAACCTGCCGTCCGTGTAGAGACGTTCGGTTCCGACCAGCTTGCCATCCGCGAAGCCGGTAACCGGCTCCTGGACGCCATTGTTGCCCATGGCGCGAAGACGCTCGTAGGTCACCTCGGGATTGCCCTTGTTGTAGCCGTCCATGAAGGCGTCTTCCTCGGTGTTCCAGTCGTAGCCCTTGAACTTGTCGGCGTATTCGTTCTGGCCCATCTCGCGCAGGACACGTTCCATGTTCTGCGCTATGCCGGCGGCGATCAGGCAATCCGGCTTCGAGTTGCCGTAGGGGTCCATGTATTTCTCGGACAGGCGCAGGCGGCGCTCGCCGTTCATCGAGGTGAGGTTCATCTCGTTGGCTTCCGCGGCCGGAAGCAGGACATGGGCGTTCTGGCCGATCTGGCTGCGGATGATGTCGACGTCAACGACGAACAGGCCGCCGGCGTTCAACGCCGAAACGATGGCGTCGACAAGCTGCTCGCGCGTGCCGCTGGCGGCGGCTTCCATGGCGTCTTTCACCATATCGGCGCGGCGCTTGTGGGCGCGCTTGAACTTCGCGGCGTTGAGCGTCGTCTTGTAGTGATCGTTCGCCCAGATGTGGTGCACCTTGCCGCCGCCGCCGATGAGCAGTTGGTCGACATAGGTGGCCGGGCGGCCGACATGGGCGTCGGACGGACGGAAATACCCTTCCTGGTGTCCGCCGAGACGGCAGACTCCGCCGCCTTCGCGGCCGATATTGCCGGTGGCAAGGGCGATGTTCACCAGGCCGCCGATGGTGCGGTAGTTGTCATTGCCCCAGATGATGCCCTTCTCGTAGGCCGTCACGCATTTGCGGCGCTGGCCGTCCTTGGGTTCGGCGATCCACGCGGCCGCCTTGCGGATGTCGTCGGCGGAGACGCCGCAGATCTCGGCTGCCTCCTCGGCCGACATGCGGCAGGCGTCCAGCGCGTATTCGAGGCTTCCGAGCGCCGCCGGGTGCGCCGCGTCCTGCGCCTGGGCGACGCCTTCCTTCAAGGTCGAGTTGGCGACGAAGTCCTTGTCCACCCAGCCCTTGTCGACGATCTCGGTGAAGAGCGCATTGAACAGGGCGAGGTCGGTGCCCGGCTTGATCGCGAGATGAAGGACGTTTTCCGCCCCGACGACCTGCTCCGCCGCATTCACCGTGACCGACCGCCGCGGGTCGACCATGATGAACTTCGCGCCGTTGCGCATGCCGGGAACCATATGGTTCAGGAACAGATTGGTCTGGGTTTCCAGCGGATTGGCGCCGACGACCATGATGGTGTCGGTCATCTCGTAGTCCTTGTAGGCGTAGTTCAGTTCGTCGACGCCCATGTCGCGCGTCGAATGGACTTCCGAGTTGTAGGCCGGCCGGTTGTGGATGCGGCAGTTCTTCACCTTCATGGACTCGAAATAGAGCTTGCCGGTCGCCCAGGTATTTTCGTAGCCGCCAGCCGAACCGCCGTGGTCGAACATCGACACGACGAGATCGTCCTCGGACCCTTGCGTGATGACCTTGGCGGTGACGCGGGCGACGAGGTCGAGCGCGTCGTCCCAACTCGTCGGTTGCATCGTGCCGTTGCGCCAGACCAGCGGATCGGAAAGGCGCTGCTGCTGCGTGCCAGTGACCTTCGACGGACGGTTTTCGGCCATGCGGGCGCCGCGAATAGAGCCGAGGCCGGAATTCACCACACATTCATGGTCGGGCATGACGACCAAATGGACGTCCTTCCCGTCCTGCCTGACGACGTTGTACATGGACGGCGAATACCAGTTCGGCGTTTCCATATCCTGCTGTTGGCTCAGATCGGCGCCGAACCTGTTGCTGGAGGGCGTGCCCTGCTGGTTGATCGGCCAAGTGTAGGCCTTGTACCCGCAGCCGACGATACAGTAATGACAGGTTACGTTGTGTTCGCTGGCGTCCGCGGGAATGATCGGCAGACGGTTGACTTGCCTCTTGTAGGTCATGACTGTTTCCTCACCCTTCCAGAACGTTTGACAGGCGGCCGTAGATCAGCTCGTCGACGCTTTCGGCATAGATGTCGCCCTTGTCATCGACGCGTAGCTGGAACTGAGGAAGGTTGTTGGTGGCGTGGCCCCAGACCTGCTGCCCGCCGTTCTCGCAGTCGAAACGCGAGAAATGGCCCGGGCAGTTGAGCGTCTTGTCGCTGGCGTTGTAGGCGAGTTGCCAGCCCTTGTGCGGGCAGAGCACGGAAAACGCGACGATGTCGCCATCCGGGCCGGCGCCGCCTTCGACCAGGGTCCCGAGCTTGAGGAGCACGCCGGGCGATCCCTCGTCGGGATAGCTGATGTCCAAGGGTTCATCGACCGTGAGATCGGCGATGTTGGCGAGCTTGTTCGCCGGATAGTCTACCAGGGCGAGGCCTGGAGCCGCCTTGGCCTGTCCCGCCGGCAATGCGGCGGCGGTCGCCGCACCGGCAGCCGCGAGGGCGCCACCCCTCAAGAACTGGCGACGGCCGATGTCGACCATCTTTGAACATCGTGACATGCTTTCCTCCCGGAAGTGATTGTTGCACTTCCGGATCAGCAAGAGCCGTGCCACCGGGTTTTCCCCAATCTATTCAATGAATGCGACGAGCGGGTATGTGCGTAGAGGCATTGGATGTTCGGAATTCCGAACATTGTGCAGCGCCGAAGGTTCAGGATTCCGGACGTTCCGCGCTGATACCCAGGCGCGTCATCTTTTCCCACAGTGTCGTGCGTGACACACCGAGCAGCCGGGCCGCATCCTGAATATGGCCGGACGTCTCGGCAAGGGCGCGCTCTATCTGTCTGCGTTCGGCCGCGTCGCGAATCTCCGACAGGGGCTGAAAGGCTTCGGCCGCCTCGCCCGCCGTCTTGTCCGGGAACAGGTCGCCGGGCATCAGCCACTCGCCGCCGGCGAGAGCGACTGCCCGTTCGATGCGGTTGCGCAACTCGCGAACGTTTCCGGGCCAGCGGTGCGCAAGAGCGGCCTCCTCCGCCTGCGTGGAAATGCCTCTCACTTCCTTGTCATGGCGGGCAGTCGCATCCGCCAGAAGCAGCGCTATCAGCCAGGGAATGTCCTCGGCCCGCTCCCGCAGCGGCGGGATATGGGCCGTGAGCACGGCAATCCGGTAATAGAGGTCTTCGCGGAAAGCCGGGCCATCCTGGTGGCCAACGAGATTCCGGTGCGTGGCCGTGACAATACGGCCCATGAACGGAATGCTCTCCTCGCCTCCGATACGATGAAAGCCGCGATCTTCGACCAGTCTGAGAATCTTGGCCTGCAAGGCAAGAGGCATGTCGCCGATCTCGTCAAGGAACAGGGTGCCCGATCTTGTCCTTTCCGCGTATCCCAGATGCCGTCTTGCAGCACCCGAGAAGGCCCCTTTCTCATGGCCGAAGATCTCGCTTTCCAGTAGTTCCGCCGGAATGGCGGCGCAATTGACGGCCATGAACGGCGCATCCGGAGCACTTCCCAGATTGTGAAGGTGACGGGCTGCTACTTCCTTGCCGACGCCTGTTTCCCCGGTGATCAGAACCGGAAGATCCGTGCGCGAGTAGCGTTCCAGCAAGGATTCGAGTTCTCGCATTGCCGGCGAAACGCCGAGGATGGTTTCATTGCGCCGAAGCGGCGAGTGGCTGCGGGCGTTGTCGCGGATACGGGAAAGGAAGTCCTCGAAGTGAAACGGCTTGGTGACATAGTCAGCCGCTCCGAGGCGCATCAGGCGAACCGCCTGGTCGATTTCGCCATAGCCGGTGATGAAGATGAATGGCGGAACCGCTTTCTCGCTTGTGAGGCTGCGGTAGACCTCCTCGCCGTCCATGTCGGGAAGCCTTATGTCGCACAGGACAAGATCGAGGTCCCCGAATGCCTTGCCGTTGGCCTGCAGAGCCTCCCGACCGGTATGCCACCAGCGGACGGCGCACCCTTCCAGTTCGAGGCGTTGCACGATCGATCCGCCCATCACGGGGTCGTCTTCGATCAGACCGATGTTCAAGCCCTCAGGCCGCATCGCTTACCTCGTTCTTCCTGCGTGGAATGGAAAGATTTATCGCCGGTTTCCCGTTCGGGTTGCCAGTGACGGTTATGACTGCGCCGAGATCGCTGGCGATTTCGCGCACGATCCAGAGACCGAGTCCTTGCCCCTCCGCCGGAACGGATTTGCTGTCGTATTCAAGAATCGCTTTCGCGGTATCGGGCAGACCGCGTCCCTGGTCGGCGATAGTGATGTCGAGTGCGCTTTCTGTTGAGACAATGTGAAGTCCGATATGGCCACCATCCGGCGTCGCCGCCGCTGCGTTCAACAGCAGATTCAGCACCGCCTGCCGAATCGGGCCCGCGGGCCAATCCTGTTCGGACGCCAGCGTCCCTTCGATGCGGAAATCCAGTCTCTGCCGCCTGCGGCGCAACTCCGGGCGTACGAGCAATCTCAGATCGGCAAAGTCGGATTCCTCGAGCGGCCGCGCCAGCCGCTCCGGCCTGTAGGTAGCCAAGGCGGCTTCGACGACTTCACGGATGCCGTGCAAGCCGCGCTGGATCAGCTCGATCGAAGTTTCGCGCACGCTTCGCCGGTCGCCGTGCAGCCGCAAAGTATCCAACGCATTCATGAGACCCCCGAGAGGATTGTTGATCTCATGCGCCATTCCCGAGGCGAGGCGTCCGAGGCTCGCCAGCTTTTCTTCCTCCGCGAATTGGCTGGCGAGAACCTGCCGTTCGGTCTCTGAATGAACGAGTGCATTATAGGCGCGGTACACGCTCGCCGCCTCGCTGTTAGCGGATGGGAACTCACATTTGTCGATCAGGGTTGCCGTTCCCGCGGCCGCCTGGATCATGTGTGTTTCCAGCACTTGCATCGGCCGGATCATCCGCCGCACCGTGACGAATCCGACGATTCCGAGAAATGCCGTGACCAGGGCATTTGTCGCCAGAAGCGTACCGAGTATCTGACGGCGCTCCTGCAGCAACGAAGTGACATCGAAGACGGCGTAGACCGCGCCCACGGTGGTGTTCTGGTATTCGATGGGACGACGGATATAGCCGCTGCGCGTGTCGGGATCGATCGTGACATCGGGACCGTGGAACATTTCCCGGAACCCGGTGTCGAGAGGCCGCAGCGTTTCGCGCGCCATCGGGTTGCTGGATGCAAGAACCGCCCCGTTCTTGCCGGTGACCACGGTCTCGATCGGCAGAATGTCGTCCGCGCTTGGTTTCATCCGCTCTATTCCGTCAAAGACCTCCCAACTGTCCTCGCGCAGGACCGATGGCGTGATGGAGGCGACGACGCCGTCAAGGTAGGCTGATGCCAGGTTTTGCAGGTAGGCTTCCTGTGTCGAGGACAACCGGTCGAGAACTCTTTCCGATATGACTGCCGAGATCGCCACCATGAGCACCGCCACGATCGCGGGTACGCGAACGGTCAGAGGCAGCCTGTGCAGGCGCGAAAGAATGCTCACAATATGCCCCTGAGCAAAGCGACCTTTTCTGCGATACCGTCGAATATTCCTTCGTCGGAGGCCCTGAATCCCGTCAGACGGAGCATGTCGAGAACGCGCCGGCCTTCGGGCTCTTCCGCCATGGAGAGAAGCGCTTCGGTCAGTGAGCGGATACGGCGTGAACCCGAAAGAGCCTTGCTCGTGGCAACGGGCGGGAAGCCGAGCCATTCCGACTTCCGGAAAGGCCTTGTGCGATTGACCAGTCCCGGCTCGATCTCCCGCATGACTTCCCAGACGTAGCCGTCGACGCTTCCCGATTGCGCTAGGCCGGATGCGACAGCGCGAATGACGTTTCGATGGCCATAGGTGAACATCGTCTTGCGAAAGAAGACGTCCGGATCGAGTCCGTGCTCGTGGAGGAGCGTGCGGGTCACCAGATAGCCGGAATTCGAGTCCGGATCTGAAAAAGCGTGGATGTCGCCCGCGAGGTCTTCCAAAGTGGATGCTTGCCGACCGTCCGATACGATGAGGTAGGACTGATAGAGCGGCTTCCCGTTCCATTCGGGGACGGCAACCAGATCGAGTTCATCACGGTACTGTACGAATGGATAGCCGCAGATCCAGGCCGCATCCAATTGGCCGGATACGAGAAGTGCGGTGACCTCCTGGTAGGTACGCCGCGTGATCAGTTCCACCTTGAAGCCGGTTGCCGCCTCCAGATAGGCCTGAAGCGCATCAAGCAGTTCCAGATCGTTCGTCAGGAAGACCGGCGTCAGACCGAACCGGATCGTGTCAGGTTGGGCGAGCGCTTTCCCGGATGACAGGGCGCAAAACACTGAGCCCGCCAATCGCAACATCGATCGGCGGGAAAAGCGCCCGCAGGCTGCCTTTAGAGGCGCCGGACCGCTCAATGACTCTCCTCCCATTTCTCCCGCCCCACCGTAACCGAAACAGGGCGTGTATTCCAACTGGATGAAACGCGCTCTCGGCTTGATCCGGATCAATGCCGGGCGCTCTCGCTTATGCGCAGATGCGCATAAGTTAAAAAGCGAGCACAGCATGAAAGATACCATGAAAATCCTTGTGGCCCTGGCGGAACCGACGCGCCTCGCCGCGCTGGCGCTGCTGTCGGACAGCGGCGAGCATTGCGTTTGCGAGTTGATGGACAGGCTCGGCGCGACCCAGTCCCGCATGTCGCGCCACATGAAGATTCTCAAGGATGCAGGCCTCGTCACGGACCGACGCGATGCACAATGGGTTCGCTACCGCCGCAATGATCAAATGTCGTCGGAAACCGCCACACTCGTCGATGCCGCACTGGCCGTGGCCTTGCCCGAAGGGAACAAACAGTCCGAAAGGAATGCGGCATGAGTACCGAAACGCATGCGTTGCCGTCTCATCCGCGCGGCCAGTCCGGCTGGGCCTGGACGCTCGGGATGGCGGTTTTCGTCGTCGCCTGGTGGCTGGTCTATCGCCAGTTGGTTCCTTTCTCGGAATGGATGACCGGGTTCCTGCCGGTCGACCGGCACAGCCACACCGGCGAGGCATTCGCCTTCTTCTTCTACGACGTGCCCAAGGTGTTGATGCTGCTGACGCTGATCGTCTTCGCCATGGGCGTAGTGCGCAGCTTCTTTTCTCCGGAAAAGACCCGCGCCCTGCTGTCCGGCAAGCGCGAGGGCGCCGGCAACGTGATGGCGGCCGGCCTCGGCGTGCTGACGCCGTTCTGTTCCTGCTCGGCGGTACCGCTGTTCATCGGCTTCGTTTCGGCGGGCGTGCCGCTCGGCGTGACCTTTTCCTTCCTCATCGCCGCGCCGATGGTCAACGAAGTCGCGCTCGGCCTCCTGTTCGGTCTGGTCGGCTGGAAGGTGGCCGTCACCTATCTCGGCTTCGGCCTCGGTGTCGCCGTCGTCGCAGGCTGGGTGATCGGACGGCTGCGCCTCGAAGGCTGGCTGCAAGGATGGGTGCGCGACATCCACGCCGGCGGTGTCGGCGATATCCCCTCCGCGGACCTCACTCTCGTTGACCGCTATCGCCAGGGCATCGACGCGGTCCGCGAAATCGTCGCCAAGGTCTGGATCTGGATCATTGTCGGAATTGGTGCGGGCGCGCTTATCCACGGTTACGTCCCCGCTGACTTGATGGCGCGGATCATGGGCGCGGACGCCTGGTGGTCGGTCCCCGCCGCCGTTCTGATGGGCATTCCGATGTACACCAATGCCGCCGGCGTTATCCCGATCGTCGAAGCCCTGCTCGGCAAGGGCGCGGCACTCGGCACGGTGCTGGCCTTCATGATGAGCGTGATCGCCCTGTCGCTGCCGGAGATGATTATCCTGCGCAAGGTGCTGACGCTGAAGCTGATCGCGGTGTTTATCGGCGTCGTCGCCTTCGGAATCCTCGCCGTCGGCTACCTCTTCAACCTGATTTTCTGACGGAGAAACGAAATGAAACACGTGAAGGTCTTCGGGCCCGGCTGCAAGCGTTGCGAGACGACCGAACAGATGGTGCGCGACGCCGCAGCCAGACTCGATGTCGAGGTCAAAGTCGAAAAGGTCACCGACTATGCTGAGATCGCGATGGCCGGGGTGATGTCGACACCCGGCATTTCCGTCGACGGCAAGCTTGTCCATGCCGGCGGATTGCCGGATGCGGACGCACTCGAAAAATGGCTGGCCGCATGAACGCTCTCCGAAACGGCCTAGCGGCTGCCGTAGTCCTTGCCACTGGCATTGCCGCCTCTGCGGGAAGTCTCGAAATCCAGCCCGTGGCCGACGGTGTCTATGCCCTTGTCGGGGAGAAGGAACAGCGCTCGCGCGAGAACCTGGCCAACAACGCCACCTTCGGCGTCGTCGTCACCGGCGAAGGCATCGTGCTGATCGATCCGGGCGGCAGCTGGAAAGGCGCCGAGGAAATCGACACGGCAATCCGCGAAATTTCCGGCGAGCCAGTCAAATTCGTCATCAACACCGGCGGACAGGATCACCGCTGGCTTGGCAACGGTTACTGGAAGGCGCATGGCGCTGCCATCATCGCTTCCGCAGATGCCGTGGCGGACCAGGCGGAGAGACGGTCGATGCAGTTGGCCGCGCTTGAAACGTTCCTCGGCGACGCCATTGCCGGCACCGAGCCGGTGCAAGCCGGTATCATTTTCGATGACGAGTACGACTTCTCGCTCGGAGGGTTCGATTTCCGCGTGGTTCATCCTGGCGCCGCCCATACGCCAGGCGACAGCTATGTGTGGCTTCCGGCGCGGCGCACCGTCTTTACCGGCGATATCGTCTATGTGGAGCGGATCCTTGGCGTCGGGGCGCAGTCGCGCTCGGCCTCCTGGCTTGAATCGTTCGAGAGCATCGCGGCACTCGAGCCGGAGCATGTGGTGCCCGGCCACGGCCGCGCGACCACGCTCGAAAAGGCGAAAGCCGACACCTACGACTATCTCGTCAATCTGCGCGAGCAGGTCGGCGAGCACATCGAGGCCGGCGGCGACATGATCACCGCAGTGGAGGTCGACCAGTCGGCATTCGAATACCTGGAGCAGTTCGACGCGCTCGCCCGCCGCAACGCCCAGCAGGTGTTTTCGGAAATGGAATGGGAATGAGCCATGCTTGAGTATTCCGTCGAAGCCCGCCGGATGGACGATCACGGCAGCATCGCGACGACGAAAGACGCCGAGATCACGCTCGATACCGGCGTGAACGGCCGCACCGATGCGTTCAATCCGGCGGAGCTGCTTCTTGCAGCACTGGCTGCGTGTATGATCAAGGGCATCGAGCGAATCGCCCCGATCAACAAGTTCGAACACCGCGGCGTGGAGGTTCGCCTGAACGGGAAACGCCAGGACGGCCCGCCCTTCATGGCCGAGATCACTTACGAGTTGATCGTCGATACCGATGAAGACGACCGCCGGCTGGAACTGATGCACCACAACGTGCAGAAATACGGAACGATCTTCAACACAGTCTCCGCGGCGACGAAACTGGAAGGGATCATCCGCCGCAAAGCGAATTAAATGGACGAGTACGAACGGTTACCGCAATCTGGTTCGGTCGCGAGACTTCTGCTTCTGGCACGAACCGGACCTTTCGCCGTCTGCCCCGCGATGTCCGCTTTCGGCCCCTTTATGGAAGTCGCCAGGGAAAAATAGTCTTATCGGGCAGTCTGTCGGGGATGCGAATTATTCCGTCAGGACGGCGACTGACACGCCTGACAAACATGCAGCTGTCGAGTCCGTCAAACCCGGGGCATCGCCGATTGTCGAACTTGGCTTTCTCCGACTTGCCCCGATCGAACCGTCGATCTTTCGCGCCGCTTCGCGGGTGCCGTTGTAACTTTGAACTGCTTTTAGGGGTGGAGGCTGAGGTGGTTCAGGATTGGAAAGTGGAAAATATTATAATGATTACAAATAGTTGTTGAGAATGCTGGTGCCCCCGCCAGGACTCGAACCCGGGACCCTCTGATTACAAATCAGATGCTCTACCAACTGAGCTACAAGGGCATGCGCTGCCGATAGCACATACACATAAGCTGTAAAGAGACTCTTTCCCAGCGCTGTGCTAAGCGCATCGCGATTTTGTGAATGGAACCGCTCGACACGATGAACGCCGACTCTATCGCCTTCCTGTCATCCGACACACCCGAATCGCGTGAATCGGCCGCATTGCTGGCAACGCTCTACGGGCAGGAAGCCGTCGAAGAGGCCGAGATCATCGTCGCGCTCGGCGGCGACGGCTTCATGCTGCAGACGATGCACCGCTTCATGAACTCCGGAAAACGCATATACGGCATGAACCGCGGCTCCGTCGGCTTCCTGATGAACGATTACCGCGAGGACGGACTGCGCGAGCGCATCGCCGCCGCGATTCCCGAGACGATCCGGCCGCTGCGCATGCGCGCCGAGGACATGAGCGGCGAAGTCACGGAAGCGTTCGCCATCAACGAGGTGTCGCTGTTCCGCCAGTCCTATCAGGCCGCCAAGATCGCCATCCATGTCGATGACAAGGAGCGTCTCGACGAACTGATATGCGACGGCGTCATGCTGGCGACGCCGGCCGGTTCCACCGCCTACAACCTGTCGGCGCAAGGGCCGATCATCCCGCTCGACGCGCCGTTGCTGGCGCTCACTCCCGTGAGCCCCTTCCGGCCACGGCGCTGGCGTGGGGCATTGTTGCCGAACCAGGTCTCGGTGACCTTCACGGTGCTGGAAGCGGCCAAGCGGCCGGTCAACGCGGTCGCCGACCACACCGAGGTCAAATCGGTCCGCCGCGTCCATATCGAGGAGGCGCGCGACGCCACCGCGACGATCCTCTTCGACGAAAGCCATTCCTGGGACGAACGCATCCTCGCTGAGCAATTTCGCTACTGAATCGGTTCGGTTTAACCCCGAAAGATACCGATAGTGCAGGATCAACACAAAACGCCGCAATTCCGGGCTTTCTGTTGACTTTATCGCCGTAAAAGCCTAGGCCCGGCACGAAAGCGCGGCGTGTGCCGCGCAAAAATCCGTTTTCGACTTGCGAAGCGTGGATATCCTTTGACATCATTTTCTGATCTCGGACTTTCCGACAAGGTCCTGAAGGCCGTTGAGGCCGCTGGTTACACCGTTCCCACTCCCATCCAGGAGCAGGCAATTCCCCACGCGCTTGCCGGCAAGGATGTACTCGGCATTGCCCAGACCGGAACCGGCAAGACCGCGTCCTTCGTGCTGCCGATGATCACCCGGCTGGAGCGTGGCCGCGCCCGCGCCCGCATGCCGCGCACCCTGATCCTCGAGCCGACGCGCGAACTGGCCGCCCAGGTCGAGGAAAACTTCAACAAGTACGGCGTCAACCACAAGCTGACGGTGGCGCTGCTGATCGGCGGCGTTTCCTTCGAGGAACAGGATCGCAAGCTGCAGCGCGGCGTCGATGTCCTGATCGCCACGCCCGGCCGCCTGCTCGATCACTCCGAGCGCGGCAAGCTTCTGCTGACCGGCGTCGAGGTTCTCGTCATCGACGAGGCCGACCGCATGCTCGACATGGGCTTCATTCCCGATATCGAGCGGATCGTGAAGCTCATTCCGTTCACCCGCCAGACGCTGTTCTTCTCGGCCACCATGCCGCCGGAAATCACGCGGCTCGCCGACCAGTTCCTGCATTCGCCCGTGCGTGTGGAAGTTTCCCGCGCCGCCTCGACGGCGACCACGGTAACGCAGCGTCTTGTCGGCGTCTCGAAGAAGGATTTCGAGAAGCGCGCCGCGCTGCGCGACCTGATCCGCAGCCAGGAAAACCTGAAGAACGGCATCATCTTCTGCAACCGCAAGCGTGACGTCGCCGAACTGTTCCGTTCGCTCGACCGGCACGGCTTCTCGGTCGGCGCGCTGCATGGCGACATGGACCAGCGCTCGCGCACCAACATGCTGGCGGGTTTCAAGGACAACCAGATCCAGCTGCTCGTCGCTTCGGACGTGGCGGCGCGCGGCCTCGACATCCCCGATGTCAGCCACGTGTTCAACTTCGACGTGCCGATCCACGCGGAAGACTATGTCCACCGCATCGGCCGCACCGGACGCGCAGGCCGCGAGGGCGCCGCCTTCACGCTCGTCTCCAAGCCCGAGATGAAGCATCTCGAGGCGATCCAGAAACTGATCACCAACGATATCGAATGGCTGTCGCCGATTCCGGAGGCTACGGCCGGCGAAGAGGAAGAATCCGGCGGACGCCGCCGTCGCGGCAGCCGGGACACCGGCAAGGATACCGGCGAGAAGCGCCCGCGGCGCAGCCGCGAACGCAGCGAACCGCGCGAAGCAAGTTCGCCCGAGCCGAAGGCCGAATTGCCTGAAGCCGAGGAAGCCACCGTCGAGGCCGCACCGCAGGAGCGCAAGCGCCGCGAGCGGCCGGAACCCAGGCAGGATGCCCGCGCGGAGCCGCGGCCGGAATCACGGCCCGAACCGAGGCGCGAGCGCAAGGACCACAACAAGGATCATCGGGACCAGAAGGACCGCAGGCATCGCAATGACGATGGCCCTGTTCCGGTT
>JBAQHA010000171.1:0-7642 GCA_049288075.1 Oricola sp. | reverse complement strand
TGTGCGCCTTCGTAGCATGCGAAGGCGAGTCGTCGTTGGATGCGATCTTAACCCGTCATGGCATCACCGATGACTTGGCGTTACTGAGCATCGATATAGATTCTGACGATTATGCCATCTGGGAAGGCCTCAAGGGCTATCATCCTTTGGTGGTTGTCGTTGAGTACAACCCGACAATTCCCCTGGACACCGAGTATGTTCAGGAGCGTGGCCAAAATATCGGGAACTCTGCGTTGTCGCTGTTCAGGCTCGGACGAGCCAAAGGATATGTGGCGGTCGCCATGACCGAGACCAATTTGATCTTTGTCAGAGACGACATTTTCCCGAAACTGGGCGTGGAAGAGCGAAGCCTTGAGCAAATGTCCAGGGGAAATATGCGCTTTCGGGTTTTTTACGGCTACGACGGTACCTTGGTTCATGTGGGGCCGGAGCGATTCACGGGAAACCCCTGGCAGATGAGAGTGCCGATGCAATTGCCCAAGTGCTTTCGCTACTACGGCAACAGGCGTGGCCCGCTTGGTTTACTGAAAGCACCTTTCCTGCGGTTGATGCTGAAACTTGTCAGATAACTTGCGAAGAATAATCTATCGCCTCGTCCGCAGGCATCGCCTCTTGAAGGCGGCCAAGGCCTCCAGTTCACTGAAGCTGAATCTCGGGTGTGGTGGAGGGCGGCAGGAAGGTTATCTCAATGTCGACGTCCGCGATCTGCACAACGTGGATTTCGTGGCTTCTCCGCGGGACTGTCTGCGGCTTTTCGCTGGCCGCTGCCAGGAGGTCTACATCTCCCACGTCCTGGAGCATCAGGCCTACCCGGGCAAGAGCAGGCGCGCTCACGACGAAAGCGTTCTCGGCTTTCTTGCCGTCATGCGCGGTCTGCTGAAGGAAGGTGGAGAACTGCGCGTCGCGGTGCCCGATTTCGGCGCCATTGCCGGGCTCTATGCCGAAGGGAAAATACCTCTCTATCCACGGGTGCTGGGCCGTCTCTGCGGCGAACAGGACTATCCCGAGAACACGCACAAATGTATGTTCGATAGGGTATACCTTGAGCAGTGCCTGCGGGAGACCGGCTTTGTAAATATCCGGGAGTGGGACCCCGTTGCGCTGGGCTTGGCCCGTGATTCGAGCTTCGACGAACTGGAAGGCGTGAAGACCAGCCTCAATTTGGTGGCAGAGAAGGCGACGTGACGCGGCCACCGCGGATTCTGTTCGTCCATGCAGGCGGGCGGCGCGAGCGCCTCGCCCGGCTGGAGCAGGGGGGCGCGTTGGCCGAGGAGTTCTTCTACGGCCTGCCGCAGTTGCGGCGCCTGGGCTTCGACGTCGATCTACTGGAAACCAGCGATCTCGAGCCGTCACCCCATGCGCTGCGCTTTCGCTGGGCTGCATACAAGGATCGCCGGCGCTACCGCCGCTTGGGTATGGCCCACTGCGAGCGCCTTTTCGTGGGAACGCGGTTCGATGAATATGATGTCATCATCGCCGGAACCGAGTATGTCGCGCTGGGCCTGCTCGATCACCTGAGGCGGACGCCGAATAAGCCGAAGCTGCTGTTCTTTGTCATGGGGATGCTCAGCAAGCCTCTCGTCGGTTTCCAGGAGGGCAGTCGGGCGCGGGACAGAGCCCTGCACCGCTATCGCCGCTTGCTACAGCGCGCCAGCTACGCCCTTTTCCTAGGTGAAGGCGAGCTGCAGAAGGCGCTGGAGCACTTTCCGGAACTGAAGGGCCGTCTTTGTCTGCTGCCCTTCGGCGTCGACACAGGATTCTGGACGCCAGGCGATGCGCAATCCGACGGCTCGCTGCTTTTCGTGGGAAACGACGCCAATCGGGATGTGGAGATGCTGGTGGATCTCGCCGCAGTGATGCCTGAGCGGAAGTTCATTGCGCTGACCGCCCGGCTGAAGGGGCGCCCCGTGCCGCCCAACCTAGAGGTCGTGGTCAGCGGCTGGAAGTCGGAGGTCCTGAGCGATGAAGAGATTCGCGACTACTACCGTCGCGCCGCTGCTGTCATCCTGCCGATAAAGGATACTTGGCAGCCTTCCGGTCAAAGCGTCGCGCTGCAAGCGATGGCTTGCGGCCGCCCCGTTGTGATCTCCGACTTTGCCGGATTTTGGGAGCGCGGAGCATTCCGTGACGGTGAGGAGATTTTCTACGCATCGCCCAATTCGGCTGCGTCTTTCGCAGTGATCCTCTCAACCCTTCTGTCCCAACCCGAACTGGCTGCTCGGGTGGGAGAGCAGGCGCGTCAGTTGATTATCCAGAGGTACAGCCTTGATTCCTTTGGTCAGCGTCTCGCGCGTTTCGTCGAGTCCGCCGCAGCTCAAGAAAACAGCAGCCGTCGTGAGCGGGCTGCAGCGGCGCAGTAGGCGTGTCGTGGCAGGTTCTGGATCAGGTTGAATGACGAACGCTATGCCGGTAAGCGCGGACATGCCCGACGAGAATGATAGGGTGGCCGACGGACCGCTTCCCAAGACGGTTCTCTATGTCCACCATGGCAGAGTTCCGGGCGGGGCACCGACCAGCTTGCGGACCCTCCTAGAGGGAATTCGCCACGCTGCGCCGCAGGTCCGTCTGGTCGTCGCCTGCATCTTTGACGATATCATGCCGTATTTCGCTGAGGTCGAAGGCGTGGAGGTCGTGAAGTATGTCCAGGCGCCGGTGATAACGGGCAAAAAGTTCATAGGCTGGAGTCCCCTTTCCGATCTTCGGACGACTCTGCGGTCGCTGCGGCAGTTGGCGCGCGTGGGGCGGACGATTCGCGAGGAGATGGCTTGGCTCCAGCAGCTTCGCCCGGACGTCGTGCATCTCAATTCTTCGGTTTTGTGGACCACGGCGATCGCGGCAAAGCGGTGCGGTATTCCGGTGGTCTGGCATGTTCGAGAAACGCTGTTCGGCTCCCGCTGGAGCCTGCGCAAGCATCTGTATGGGCGTTTCCTGCGCGACAGTGCGGACGCCGTGATTGCGATCAGCCCGCAAGACGCTGAGAGTCTTGGCTCGGACAATGAGGGGAAAGTCACGGTCGTCTATAACCCGATCGACCTTTCTCGTTTCGTGTCCGGACACTATGACTCGGCCAGAACTCGTACCGAAATCGGGTTGCCTCCGGACGTCTTTGCTATTCTCAGCCTCGGTGGCTTCTCGCCGAGGAAAGGCGCGCTTCAGTTGGTGAAGGCACTGAAACGTTTGCCTGATCACTATCATCTCGTCGTCGCCGGCGACCGGCTTCCCCCGGATTCGTCCGGGCATCTGGGACGGCGCCTGATTTGGCGTCTGGAGGACATTGCGGTTCGCCACGGCTTGCGTGCAACGCAGACCCGGAAGTATGCGGAGCGGGTGTGTGCCGAGGCGCAACCGATTATCGGGCGCATCCATCAGCTTGGCCATGTCACGAATGTTCCGCCGGTGATCGCCGCCTGCGACGTGCTGGTTTTCGGCGGAACCATCCCGCATTTTGCCCGACCCATCTACGAAGCATGGGCGATGGAGAAGCCTGTAGTCGGCTTCGATACGCCGGTTCTGCGTGCCGAGGTGAGCGAGGGCCAAGACGGGCTGCTGCCGCCGCGCGATTCGATAGACGACATCGTCAGCTCCCTCCGGATGCTCGCGGAGAATCCGGAGATTGCGCGCGAATTTGGGTTGAAGGGGCGCGGAAAGGTCATGCGTCGCATCGATCCGCATAGAAGCGTTGAGATGACGCTCAACGTCTACCGCAAGGTGTTGGGTCGCCGTCATTTGCCAACAGCCATCGCCGGGAAGACGCAGGGAATGATGAAGGCATGACACTGCAAGTTGTCGATGCGGCACTGACAAACCAAATGTCCAGGCATCGGGACGAAGTCTGGCGGTGGTTCCAGGACGTGGTAGTGTCATATGACACCGCCTACGTGAAGCTCTGCGCGGAGGGAAACCTGATCGAGCCGGGCCAGTCGGCTGGTTTGGGCTGGGCGGCGCTTGGGTTGAAGCTCTGTACGATGCTGCGGTTGTTTGAACTCGCCACGCCCGGGTTCGAAGAAAACCTTGTCGCCCGGGTGCAGTCGTTTCAGCTTGCGGAAGGTCCTTTTGCCGGCCAGTTCGTCGACCGGGAGGTGCTGCGGCAGGTGGAGCCCCGGCGCTTCGGAATCTGGACCCGGAGGAACCTGCCGGTCCGCCATGCGGAGACGCGTCAAGCCTTCACCGCATTGTACGGCGCCGGCCATCGGCCGCTTTACCCTCTGCCGACCCTGGTTCAAAGTGCCGAAGATGTCCGGCGCTATCTTCATAAGCTGGACTGGCTGGCACGTCCCTGGGCGGCGGGTAGCCACGCCAGTTTGCTGGCCGTCTTTCTGTCGGCCGGCGGGCGCGACGACCTTCTTCAGACGTGGTTCGAGGTGATCGACGGTCTCTTCCGCCAAGAAACCGGTGGATGGTATCTGGGCGATCAGCAGTCACACATCCAGATCATAAATGGAGCCATGAAGGTCTATACGGCCTACAATTTTCTGGAGATGCAGCCTCCGGGCACGGACAAGGCAATCGACTTTGTGCTGCGCGTCGGTTGCGGCGAAGGCGGCTGCAATATCGTCGACGGGATCTATGTGCTGCACACGGCAACGCAGTGGACCGAACACCGGCGCGACGAGGTCCGTGAATTCTGTCTGTCCATGATCCCGCGCATCGAGGCACATCGCCACAAGGATGGCGGCCTCAGCTATGGGCTGAAGGGCACTCAGCGCGACTACTATGGTGCGAAGGTTTCGAAGGGCATGAAGGGCATAGGCGACCTGCACGGCACGAAGCTACTGACCTGGGCATTTGTCCTGATTGCGGACGTGCTCGGGCTTCGCGAAGATCTAGGGTGGCGGATTCCGGTGGCTTGAGCAGGGCGGCGCTCTCCACCCCCGCCGGAATGCTGCAAACTCGAACCTTAAGGCTTGTTGCGAAAAGAAAATGCGTAAAATCCTCGGTGTGCGTTTCGGGCATGATGCCGCTGCCTGCCTTCTCGTCGATGGAAGAATCGTCGCGGACGTGGCGGAAGAGCGGTTTACCCGCAAGAAGAACGACGGTTCTTTCCCAATCGGCGCGATCAGCTACTGCCTCGAAAGCGCGGGCGTGGCGGCCGACGAACTGGACGCCATTGCGGTCCCTTCGGAGCAGATACACCGGGATTTCTACAGGTTCTTTGTCGGCCTTCCCAAGCCGGAGGCCGAGGCACCGGCCAAGGCGCCCGCCAGTGGCGTGGGCGGCCTGTTGGGGCTCGGTCGGAGACGGGCAAGTGCGCCGGCGCCTGCCAGCGGCGATACGGACGATGATGACGACGGTCTGGCCCTCTATCTGAAGCGATTCGAGGTGTCGCCCGACTGCCAGCTGATCTCGGTCGGCCATCACTTGGCCCACGCCACCAACGCCTATTATACTGCGGGACTGACCGCTGCCGAGAAAGCGCTGGTCGTTGTCATGGATGGCATCGGCGATGCGGTGGCTGTCTCGATATACCGCGGTCATCACAACAAGCTGGAGAAGCTGGCGTCCTACGGGGCCGAGGGGTCGCTCGGGTGGTTCTACTCGGCAGCGACCGAAGCGCTCGGCTGGCGGCACGGCAGCGACGAATGGAAGCTGATGGGGCTTGCGCCTTATGGCGGCCCGCGGCCCGGCCTGCTCGATGGTCTCTATCCCGTTTACCGCGGCGGACAGCTCTCCCAGGGCGTCGATTTTGGTAAGGTTTCACGCTATCCGGACCACGGGACACACCATTACCATCTGGGCAGGTCGCGCAGCTTCCGAGAGCGCGCGAAGGGCGTGTCGCGTGAGGACTTCGCCCATGAGGTTCAGCGGATCGCGGAAGAGCAGGCCATGGAAATCATCGTGCCCTGGCTGGAGCGTGAGGAAACCGACATTCTGTGCTGCTCTGGCGGCTTCTTTCTTAACGTCAAGTTCAACGGGCGAATCTGGAACGAAGCGAAACTGTCCAGACATTGGATCTACCCCAATCCCGGGGATGCCGGGCTGCCCGTCGGGGCGGCGCTATACCTCTACCATCAGGCTCACCCCGATAAAGCCTCGACGAAGATCGACCATCTTTACCTGGGGCCGCATTTCGACAGCGAGGAGATCGAGCAGGCATTGAAGTCCCGCCGACTGTCGTACAGCCGTCCCGACAATCTCGTGGCGGTGGTTGCCGAACGGCTGGCCGAGAACCGCATCGTGGGCTGGTTTCACGGGCGCATGGAATCGGGTCCCAGAGCGCTTGGGGGCCGCTCTATTCTCATGAGCCCGCTGCGCGCCGAAAACAAAGACATCATCAATGCGTCGGTCAAGTACAGGGAGGCCTTCCGTCCCTTTTGTCCTGCGATGCTGGATGAAAAGCGCGACGACTATCTCCAGAACCCCCGCGCCGAGCCCTTTATGATCACCGGCTTCGACGCAACGCCGGAGAAGCGCGATAAGATTCCCGCTGTCGTACATGTCGACGGCACTTTACGCCCGCAAACCGTGACTGCCGAGAGCAATGCCCGGTTTCATGCCCTGATTTCCAGCTTCGGCGACCTGACCGGCGAGTATGTGCTCCTGAACACCTCGTTCAACGTGATGGGAGAGCCGATCGTCTGCACGCCCAGTGATGCCATCAAGTGCTTTTACGACAGCGGATTGGATTGCCTGGTGCTCGAGGACTTTTTCATCGAGAAGCCGGTCGGCTGAAGGTAACGGCAGCCGGATACGCTCCATGAGGATACTCTTTACGACCGACAAGCGCTCCGCTGTCTCCACCGAGATAAATCTGAAGAATTTCGCGCGCCTCGGTGACGTCGATGGTGTCAGCTTTGAGGCATTCCGACGTGACTACCAGAACTTCGATTTCATCCTCTTTATGGGCTACGACCCGCAGGTGGCGGCGGCGCGCGCAGTCCACCCGGCGGCCAGGATCGGCGTGGTGGATGTCCGTCCGATGGTTCTCGAGACGGCCCGTGGTGCCGATTTCCTGGTTTCGAACGGTCCCGAGATGACCGCACTGGCGGCCCGTTACTTCTCAAACGTATTCGAATATCCGATCTACCCCGAGGCAGAGCGGAAGCCGATCGGGGAGGCCGCCTCCGACCGCATCCGCATTGTCTATCACGGCAACCGGGCGCATGCCGTATCTATGTTTCCCTATGTGACCCGGGCTCTGGAGGAACTGGCAAAGGAAGTACGGCTCGAGCTGCAGCTGATCTACAATCGTGAGATCCTGTCGGATATTCCCGGCCGCTATCTGCCGCGGAACGTCGATTGCCGGATCGTAGATTGGCACGAAGGCGTCTACGAGCGGGAAGTGGCTCAGGCGGATATTGGCATAGCGCCGAATCTGACGCCACTGCACAGACGCGCCGAGGCGATGAAAATGACGGCGCCGTACGACGATGCCTTCGGTTTCCACGAAACAGAGTTCCTGCACCGTTTCAAGTGCACCAGCAATCCGGGCCGGATCCTGGCCTTCGCTCAGCACGGCATCCCGGTAGTCGCCGACCTGCACCCCTCGGCCGCGCAGGTTATCCGGAACGGCGAGAACGGCTATCTGGCCCACGATGCATTCAGTTGGTACCAGGCCCTGCGCTCGCTTTGCGTCAATCCGCAGCGGCGCCTCCGCATGGGGGCCCAGATGCGCCGCACCTTTGAGGAGCGCTATCGTATTTCC
>JBAQHA010000170.1:0-6033 GCA_049288075.1 Oricola sp. | reverse complement strand
CTTGTCGACGATACGGTCGGCATGCACACGCTGCTCTATCGCCTGTTCCACGAGCGCGGCGTCACGGTCAACGAGCCCAGCCCGGTGCATGATCGCTGCACCTGTTCGCGCGAGCGGGTCGCCGGCGTTCTGAAATCCCTTTCGCCCGAGGAGCGGGCGGATTCGATCGAGAACGGCGCTATCAAGGTGACATGCGAGTTCTGTTCGACGAGCTACGTATTCGAGCCGTCGGAATTCGACCCCTCGAACTGACGTCCTGGCGTTTCCAGGCGAAGTGGAAACCGGTTCGCCGTCCGGAAACGCGACAAGACGGAGACTTGAACGCGTCTAGTTCAGCGTCCGCACCAGATCCGGCCGGTCGAGCGAGAAAGCCGGGATCTTGGCCTTGAAATGGGTTCCGTCGTCGCGCCGCATCACGTAGTGGCCGACCATCGTGCCGGATGGCGTGTTGAGCGGGCAGCCGGATGTGTATTGGTAAGTGTCGCCGGGCGCGAGGATCGGATTTTCGCCGACGACGCCCGGCCCTTCCACCTCTTCCACCTGTCCGAGCGCATTGGTGATCCGCCAGTAGCGCGTCTCCAGTTTGACGACGAAATCCGACTGGTTGGCGATGACGATCGTATAGGCCCACAGATAGCGGTGGGCTTCCGGCTCCGACTGGTCATCCAGATAGTGTGGCTCGACGAGGATCTCGATGCCGTCTGTCGTTTCGCGATACATGATGCGAGATTTAGCGGATCGGGGCGCAACTGAGAAGGCGTGAGCACGCAGCCGTGAACGGAAATGATCTATTGTGGCATGACAGGACGCGCCATCCGGCCTAAGGCGTCGTGAAATCCGCGAGAGGGGAGACGGACATGCTCGACGGCGCCGTGCGCGCGAGGATTCAGCCGGCGATCGACGCTTTTGGGCGCGCCATCGCGCGCACCGGCGTTTCGGCGAATGCGGTCACGGTCTTTGCCTTCCTGCTCGGTATCGCCGCCGCCGGTCTGATTGCTCTCGATGCGTACGTCTTCGGGATGGTTGTGTTGCTGGCGAGCCGGCTCTGCGATGGTCTCGACGGCGCCGTCGCCCGCGTCAATGGCAAGACGGATTTCGGCGGCTATCTCGACATCGTGCTCGACTTCGGCGTCTATGGCGCGATCCCCGTCGGCTTCGCTCTTGCGGACCCGGCCATGAACGCCGTCGCCGCGGCAATCCTCGTTCTCTCCTTCTACGTCAACGGCGCGAGCTTCCTCGCCTTCGCCATCATGGCCGAGAAGCACGGCCTCTCCACCAACCAGCGCGGGGAGAAGTCTTTCTTCTTCACGACGGGCCTTGCGGAGGCGACCGAGACCATCGCCGTGTTCATCCTCGCCTGCCTGTTCCCGCAGTGGTTCCCGTGGCTCGCCGGGGCCTTCGCCGCGATTTGCTTCTACACCGCGCTTTCGCGCATTGTGGCGACGGCGCGAATCCTGCGCTGATCGGACAGACGAGGCTGCGTTTTGCACTACGGCGAGGACTTCATTGCAGAATTGACCGCGTTTCGGCGCGACCTGCACAGAACGCCCGAGATATCCGGCGAGGAGAAGGAGACGGCGGCGCGTATCGCGCGTTGGCTGGCGGATTGCGGCGCGGACGAGATCGTCACCGGTCTCGGTGGATATGGCGTCGCGGGTATTTTCGACAGCAAGGTTGTCGGCCCGACGATCCTGTTCCGCTGCGAACTGGACGGGCTTCCGATCCATGAAACCGGAATGCCGCAATGGCGTTCGCTGGTTACGGGAAAGGGCCACATGTGCGGCCATGACGGCCACATGGCGATCGTCTCCGGTCTCGCCAGGCGGATGCAGGCCGAGCGTCCGGCCCGCGGCCGCGTCGTCTGCCTGTTCCAACCCGCCGAGGAAACCGGCGCCGGCGCGCGCGGCGTGGTCTCGGACGCGCGGTTTGCCGCCATGCGTCCGGATTTCGCGTTCGGCCTGCACAACCTGCCCGGCATGAGGCGCGGCCAGGCCGCCATCCGCGAAGGCTCGTTCTGCTTTGCCTCGGAAGGCATGGCGATCCACCTGACCGGCTGGACGTCCCACGCCGCCCATCCCGAGGACGGCAGGAGCCCTGCGCTCGCGTTGACGGATCTCGTCACCCGGCTACCGAACCTGCCGAAGGACCTCGGCATCAATACCGGCGATGCCCTGGTCACGCTGTCGCATGCCCGACTGGGCGAAGCGGCATTCGGCATTTCGCCGGGCGAGGCCTGGATCATGGCGACTTTGCGCGCGCGAACGGACGAGATTCAGGAAAAGCTGATGGGCGCGGCGCATGCGATGGCGATCGCGGCGGCGGAAAAAGGCGGCTTGAAGATCGGCATCTCGACGTCGGAGCGCTTCGCCGCCTGCTTCAACGATGCCGCCGCGACATCGATGGTTCGCGAGGCCTGCGCGGACGCCGGCATAGCCTGCGCCCCGGTCGACGGCCCGTTCCGCTGGTCGGAGGATTTCGGCGTCTTCTCAAGCGTCGCGCCGTCCACCTTCCTCGTGCTGGGCGCCGGCGAGGACTGCCCGCAGCTGCACAATCCGGACTACGACTTCCCTGACGACATCATCCCCGCCGGCCTCGCGATCTTCGAAAGGATCGCAAGGAACTGCTGCGGTTGAGGGCGTTCCGGGTCAGCCCGCCTTCGCCAGCGCCCCGTCGAAATCGTTCAGGATATCGTCCGCGTCCTCCAGCCCGATCGACACGCGAAGCGTGCCGTCGGAGATGCCGAGTTCGGCGCGTGCCTCCGGCGCGAGGTTCTTGTGCGTCGTCGTCGCCGGATGGGTGATCAGGCTCTTGGCGTCGCCGAGATTGTTGGAAATTTTCACGACCTTCAGCGCGTTCTCGAAGGCGAAGGCCTCCTTCTTGCCGCCCTTCAACTCGAAGCAGACCAGCGTCGAGCCGCCCTTCATCTGCTTCGGGATGATGTTGGCCTGCGGATGGTCAGGCCGGCCCGGATAGATTACCCGCTTCACTTCCGGACGCGTCGCCAGGAAATCGGCGATTCGTCCCGCCGCCGCGGTCTGCGCATGCACGCGAAGCGGCAACGTTTCCAGCCCCTTCAGCATCACCCAGGCGTTGAACGGGCTCATCGACGGGCCGGTGTGGCGGTAATAGTCTTGCAGGTTCTCGTCGACCCATTCCTCGCTCGCCAGCACGACGCCGCCGAGGCAACGGCCTTGGCCGTCGATGTGCTTGGTTGTCGAGTAGACGACGATGTCGACGCCGAGTTCCATCGGCTTCTGCAGGATCGGCGTGGCGAAGACGTTGTCGACGATCACCTTGGCGCCGACCGTCCGCGCCACGGCGACGACGTGGGCGATGTCGATCACCTCCAGCGTCGGGTTGGTCGGGCTTTCGAAGAACATCACCCTGGTGTTCTTCCGGACCGCCTTTTCCCATGCGACCGGATCCGTGCCGTCGACCAGCGTCGTCTCGACGCCGTAGCGCGGCAGCAACGTCTCGACGATCCAGCGGCAGGAGCCGAAGAGCGCGCGTGCGGCGACCACATGGTCGCCCGCCCGCACCTGGCACAGGATTGCCGAAGCGACGGCGGCCATGCCGGAGGCGGTCGACCGCGCGGCCTGCGCGCCTTCCAGCAGGCGCATGCGCTGCTCGAACATCTCGTTGGTCGGATTGGCGTAGCGCGAATAGATGAAACCGTCATCCTCGCCCTTGAAACGGGCCTCGGCGGCTTCCGCCGTATCGTAGACGAAGCCCTGCGTCAGGAACAACGCCTCCGATGTCTCGCCGTACTGCGAACGCAACGTGCCGCCATGCACCATCTGCGTGGCTGCGCCGAATTTGGACCAATCTGAACCCATGGGACACTCCAAATAAAAAACCGGCTCCGCGTCGCCGCAAAACCGGTTGAATCACGTCGTGGGACGTGTCGCGCGGCCTTTTAGCAACTTGTTTTACGTGGCTGCAAGCCGACCGGCCAAATCACCACGAACGAAAGCTGTCCATAAGGCTTCTGCGCGCTTGCGTCAATAAAGTCCGTCGGGAATGGTGCCGCTCGAAACGGAAGGAAAGCGACACGTGACAACAGGGGGCATCCTGCCCGACAGCGCAATCGCCGCCTTGTTCGAGGCCGGGGCGCTTGCCGCCGAGCGACCGCTCGACGCGGACCAGATCCAGCCTGCCAGCCTCGATCTGCGCCTCGGTGCGAAGGCCTATCGCGTGCGCGCATCCTTCATGCCGGGCAAGGGCTGCACGGTTACCGACAAGCTCGAATTCCTGAAACTGCACGAGATCGACCTCTCCGCCGGCGCGGTGCTGGAAACCGGTTGCGTCTATATCGTGCCGCTGCTGGAGGCCCTGGCGCTTCCAGCCGGCATCGCCGCCTCGGCCAACCCCAAGAGTTCGACCGGCCGCCTCGACATCTTCACCCGCGTGATGACCGACCATGGCGTCGAGTTCGACAAGATTCCCGCCGGCTATCATGGCCCGCTCTATCTCGAAGTCAGCCCGCGCACCTTCCCGATCGTCGTGCGCACCGGTTCGCGCCTGTCGCAGGTCCGGTTTCGCTCCGCCGACACGATTCTCGGCGCCGGGGAACTCGCGGCTCTGCACGCGGCGGAAACGCTCGTTGCCGGCGACGATCCGATCATTACCCATGCGGGCATCGCCGTTTCGGTCGATCTGTCCGGCGATGCGACAGGGCTCGTCGGCTATCGCGGCAAGCATCACACGGCTGTCGTCGACGTCGACAGGCGCGCCGCCCATGACGTGTTCGATTTCTGGGAACCGCTCTACGTGCGCGGCCGCAAGGAACTGATCCTCGACCCCGACGAGTTCTACATCCTCGTTTCACGCGAGGCGGTGCATGTGCCCCCGGACTATGCCGCCGAGATGACGCCCTTCGACCCGCTGGTCGGCGAATTCCGCGTCCACTACGCCGGCTTCTTCGATCCCGGCTTCGGCCACAGCGCCGCCGGTGGTTCGGGCAGTCGCGCCGTGCTCGAGGTGCGCAGCCACGAGGTGCCCTTCGTGCTGGAAGACGGCCAGACAGTCGGCCGTCTCGTCTACGAGCGGATGGAGAAGCGGCCCGACCGGCTATATGGCGCCGACCTCAAGTCGAACTACCAGGCCCAGGGCCTGAAGCTCTCGAAGCACTTCCGCTGAACCTGCTCACGTGAAATGCTTCACGCCTTCCGGATCGTGTGGCCGGTGCGGCGTCTTTTCCCACAGGAACGGTTCGGAGAAATACTGTTTCACCGCGCGCCAACCGGCGAAAGAGGTGAACAGCCAGTAGACCGGCATGGCGGGGAGCATCCTCAAGGCGAACGGCCGCATATGCGAGTCCACCGTGCGCAACGACAACGCCGCATGGGCGATGAAGGCGAGCAGGATGTTCGTCCAGTCGAGCACGGCCAGCGCCGACCACGCGATCGGGGCCCCATCCGTGACGGCACTCCACACGCCGACAGCGGCAAGAGTCAGCACCGTCATGGGATAGAACAGGGCGCAGGCGACGGTCCCCGCGAGCAGGACATGCATGGCGGCTGTTCCCGGCAGGTCGAACCGTTGCCGCCGGTCAGTGTGACGGCGCGAATGGACGATCCATGTCTGGATCCAGCCCTTGAGCCAGCGCGTTCGCTGGCGCAGCCAGACGGATGCCTCGTCGGGCGCGTCCTCCAGCGTCTGCCGCGTGAGGAGGCCGACGCGGAAGCCTGTCCGCCACAGCCTGAAGCCCAGGTCCGCGTCTTCTGTGACGTTGTAGGGATCCCAGCGTCCGCAGGCTTCGATTGCCTCGCGGCGGAAATGGGTCGACGTGCCGCCGAGAGGGATCGGCAGGCCATGACGCGCCAGGAATTGCAGTACGCCGCGAAACAGCGCCGCATATTCCAGGTGGAAATGCGCGGTCAGCCAGTTGCGGTGCGGATTGGCGATGACGAGCGGCGCCTGCAGTGCGCCGATCTTGGCGTCGCTGCGGCGGAATGTCTGCCACGCTTCTTCCAACTGGTCCGGATGCGGTCGGTCTTCCGCGTCGTACAGCGTGACGAACCGCCCCGAGCA
>JBAQHA010000169.1:0-8744 GCA_049288075.1 Oricola sp. | reverse complement strand
CGACAGCATGGCGAACGGGATGGCCAGCATCGAGAACTCGATCGCGGTCGCACCCCGGCTGTTCCGGCGAAAGCTGCGAAGCTTCCCGAGAAAACGCCGGCCGGTTTCTGCAAGTCCTGTCGCCATGACTTCCCCACGCTACAAACCGCCCGCAATGTAAGCGGAAATGATTGAGAAAAGGTTTTGCGGCCCGCGTCTCCGCGAGCATTTTCCTTTACGTTTCGGAAAGGAGTACGGCGTTCGCGCCGTGCTAGTTGCTGCTGTCGCCGGTGTCGTTTGCTTCGGCGATGGCGCGGATCGACTGCACCTCGGCTTCGGTCAGGTAAGCCTTCTCGCAATAGGGCTCGCAGGACAGCGTCTCGATGTTCGCCTGGCGATAGACACGCAATGCCGCGCCGTTCTCGCGCGAAACGGCGATGCGTTCGTCGAGGATCGGATTTCCGGCGGCGTCGAGGATGACGAGATTCGTCTGGCCGAAACCGCGTCCGGTCACCACCAGCGTCCGTGCGTCGCGAACTGTCGCGTCGGCGATTTCCGGATTGCCGATGATGACGGTGGCGGCCGGCTGCGACAGCTTGACGATTCTCGCGAAGTTAAGGGAGACGCGGATACCGGCCTCGGGAACGGCGTTCATCGCGGCGAAGTCTTCGGCCGAACGGGCCGCCGGCGCATTGACGAGGGCGCCCGCCATGACGACGGCGGGAAAAAAGGTCCGATAGCCCCTGATCATGCCTGCACTCCTTGAAACATGCGTGCGTGCACTATCGCCGGGAATGATGAACGAAGCTTTAACCATAAGTGTCGCGGAGATTGCGACTAACCCAAAGGCCGCGAAGGGGAGGGGTCGCCGCTACGTTTTGTTCACCATCCCGATCGGTTTTCGCCATTAAGGTTTTGGCAACCCTGTTCCTTAAGCAGGCGGCAACAGGGGGTGTGTAGTTTGACGGCATCCGATCAACGCCGTCGACGAGTGTTGACGGGGGTGCTGTGTAAAACGAGTAAAGGAATTCATCAATGTTCGCACGTTTCATCAAAGACGAATCCGGCGCAACCGCTATCGAGTACGGCCTGATCGCTGCTCTGATCGCAGTCGCGATCATCACCGGCGCGACGACACTCGGTTCGAACCTGAACGCGAAGTTCAACGCGATTGGCACGAAGGTCGGCTCGACCGCCTGACGCCCGGGCCGCTCACGCGGCTCTTGACAAACAACGGCGGCCTGTCTCCAAACCGGAGGCAGGCCGTTTTTCATTCGCGAACGGGGTTTTCGGGAATGCGGGAGTCCGGCCATGCACTTTTTCCCGGGGTCTGTTATCAACCCTCCCGCGGACAATGCCGGACTGGAGACGATGGCAATCAAGAGCGATGTGACCGTGACGCCCGTGATCCTGTGCGGAGGAGCTGGCTCGCGCCTTTGGCCGATGTCGCGCGAGGACAAGCCGAAGCAGTTCCATGCACTGGTCAACGACCGCAGCCTGCTGGTCAACACGATCGAGCGCATGGTTCCGGCCGTACCGGAAATCGCCTTTCGCCCGGTCCACGTGATCGGCTCGGCCGCGCTCGGCGAGGCGCTGGAAAAGGAAGTCGCACGAGCGCCAGTCAGCCCCGAAATTCTGGTGCTCGAGCCATGCATCCGCGATACCGCCGCCGCGATTGCCGCCGCGATCGCCACTATCGCCGAGACCGATCCCTATGAACTCGTCATCGTTCTGCCCTCGGACGCCCGCATCGACGATGTCGCCGGCTTCCAGAGAACGGTGGCCGCCGCCGCCCGCGTCGCCCGCGACACCGATGCGATCATGACCATTGGCATCACGCCGTCGCGCGCGGAGACGCAATACGGCTATATCGAGAAGGGCGAGCCGCTGGGTGAGGGCTTCCGTGTCACCCGTTTCCGTGAAAAGCCCGATCACGCAACCGCCGAACATTATCTGGAAAGCGGCAATTTTCTCTGGAATGCAGGCATCTTCCTGTTCCGAGCCGGCCGTCTCGCCAGCGAATACGCCCGCCTTCAGCCCGAGATCTGGTCCTGCGCGAGGAAGGCCGCGAAGGAAGGCGTGCGCGAAGGAACCAGGCTGATCCTCGATCCCGACGCCTTCGCCGCTTCGCCGAAGCTGTCGATCGACTACGCGATCATGGAACAGGCCGGAAATGTTGGCGTCGTGCCGGCGATGTTCGACTGGGACGACCTCGGCTCCTGGGCCCAACTGTACGAGGCGGCGGCCAAGGACGGTCACGGCAATGCGGTCTCCGGCGACGTCATCACTGTCGAGGCCGACAACAATCTCGTGCGTGCCCGCGGGGCCACAGTGGCGATTGCCGGCGTCGACGATCTCGTCGTCGTCGCCGAGGACAACAAGATACTCGTCACCCGCCGCGACCGCACCCATCTGGTCAAGAACGTCACCCAGGCATTCAAGGCCCGTGGCGACGATTCCCTTCCTTCCAGCGTCCGGTCATGGCTGTTCGAGACCGCGCTGCCCTTCTGGGCCGAAAAGGGCATCGACCGTGTCCATGGCGGCGTCCACGAGGCGCTTGCCTTCGACGGTACGCCGGCGCCGCATGCTTCCAAGCGCCTGCGCGTGCTGGCGCGCCAGATCTACTGTTTCTCGCATGCGAAGCTTATGGGCTGGCAGGGCGACGCCGACGGCGTGCTGCGCCATTGCTTCGACACGCTGACGACCACCGGCTGGCATCCCGACGGCGGCTGGATCCATCTGTTCAATCCCGACGGCACGGTGCAGGACGCAACGCGCGACACCTATGACCACTGCTTCGTCCTGTTCGGCCTCGCCTGGCTTCACCGCGCGACCGGCTGGCCCGACGCGCGCGAATGGGCCGACTGGACGCTCGACTACATGGACCGTCATCTCGCCGACCATGCCCATGGCGGCTACTACGAGACCGACGGCCGCAAGCTGCCGCGCCGCGCCAATCCGCACATGCATTTCCTCGAGGCGATGATGGCCTGGTACGAGGCGACCGGCGAGGAGAAGTTCCTCGACCGCGCCCAGGCGATGGTCATGCTGTTCGACCGGCATTTCTTCGACAGTTCCACCGGCACGCTGTCGGAATACTTCAACGCCGACTGGACGGCGAGCCGCCGTTCGGCCGAGGAGTCGCGCATCGAGCCCGGCCATCACTACGAATGGGCGTGGCTGATCACCCGCTATCTCGATCATCGCGCCACGCCCGGCGTCGGCGCCAAGGCGCGCCAGCTCTTCGCCACCGCCGCCACCTTCGGCCATCACCCGCAAACGGGCGCGGCCGTCGACGGCCTGCAGCCGGACGGCTCCGCCGTCGAGCCGCATGCGCGTCTCTGGCCGCAGACGGAAGCGCTGAAGGCCGCGCTCGCCTTCGAGAAGCGCGGCCTCGGTTCCGCCGCCGCGCTCCGCCGGCGCACCTTCGACGTGCTGTTCGGATATTATCTCAACGGCCCGGTTCGCGGCGGCTGGTACGACGCCATCGACGACGAGGGTCGCGTGACCGCTCCCGACATGCCGTCGTCGAGCTTCTACCACGTCTTCTGCGCCCTGGCGGAGTATGCCGGCGGATAGTCGCCGCCGATTGTCCGGAAAAATCGGACACTGTTTCCGTTCTGCGGGTGATAGTCATTTCGATCCTGTTCGGTCATATGCGCGGCCCTGACAGGCCATGTGCCCGTGCCGGTTCCTCCGGTCGGGCCGGCTTCGCCGATTTGTCGAAAGGATCGAAGACATGCCGAGAATATCCAGACTCTATTTCAGAACCGCCATCCTGTTCCTGCTTGCGGGCATCGCGATAGGTCTCGCAATGTCCATCTCCGGACAACACAACGTCACCGGCGCGCATGCCCATGCCAATTTGCTCGGCTGGGTGACGATGGCGATCTTCGGTATCTATTACGCGCTTGCGCCCGCCAAGGCGGATACCCGCCTCGCCATGGTCCAGTACGGCGTCTACACGCTCGGCGTGCTGATCATGATCCCCTCGCTCTATTTCCTGCTGCTCGGCAATCCGCGGATGGAACCGCTGGTTGCGGCCAGTTCGCTGATCACCTTCGCGGGCGTCATCCTGTTCGCCTTCATCCTGTTTGCGGGCGAGCGGGCGACGAGCGCGGCTGCAGAGGCGCGATAGAGCGTTTCGGGACACGGCGGAAACCGGTACGCCGGTTCCGTTCGTTTCGGTTGATTGCGGCGAGGCGGAATTCTGTTTCGCCTTGTGGCCGACCCGAGGAATGAAATGCTCGCGATCGCGCCATTCGCGAAACTGGCCGTGGTCCCTGTCGCCGGACAACTGTGCTAACTTGCAGCGCCCGTGATGCATGTTTCACGCGTTTGATCGCTCGCAGGGAGGCAATCGATGTCCGGCAGTTCAACCATAAGAACCACGAACGGCCGCGGGCGGCTGTTCGACAGCGTGCTCGACACGATCGGCGACACGCCAGTCATCAGGATCAATAATCTCGCTCCCGACGGTGTCCGGCTCTACGTCAAGGCGGAGTTCTTCAATCCCGCCTCCTCGGTGAAGGATCGACTGGCGGTCAACATCATCGAGGCCGCCGAGCGCGAGGGCAAGCTGAAGCCCGGCCAGACCGTCGTCGAAGCGACCAGCGGCAATACGGGCATCGGCCTCGCCATGGTCTGCGCCCAGATGGGCTATCCGCTCGTCGTCACCATGGCCGACAGCTTTTCCATCGAGCGCCGCCGCCTGATGCGCATGCTCGGCGCAAAGGTCATCCTCACGCCGCGCGCCCAGAAGGGGTTCGGTATGTACCAGAAGGCCGTCGAGCTTGCCGAGAAGCACGGCTGGTTCCTCGCCCGCCAGTTCGAGACGGCGGCCAACGCCGATATCCACGAGTCGACGACGGCGCGCGAGATCCTCGCCGATTTCGAGGGTGAGCGGTTGGATTACATCGTCACCGGCTATGGCACCGGGGGCACGGTCACCGGCATTGGCCGGGTGATGCGCAGGGAACGGCCGGACACGAAGATCATCCTCTCCGAGCCCGCCAACGCCCAGCTCGTTGGCAGCGGCACGGCCCAGGAGCGCACCGCCGATCATTCGCCGGCTGTCAGCCACCCGGCCTTCGAGCCGCACCCGATCCAGGGCTGGACGCCGGACTTCATCCCCTACGTGCTGCAGGAATCGATCGATCGCCATCTCTATGACGAGCTGATCCCGATCGCCGGGCCCGAAGGCATCCAGTGGGCGAAGAAGCTCGCCGCGCAGGAAGGCATCTTCACCGGCATTTCCGGCGGATCGACTTTCGCCGTCGCCATGAAGATCGCCGGGAAGGCCGCGCCCGGATCGGTGATCCTCGCCATGCTTCCCGACACCGGCGAGCGCTATCTCTCGACGCCGCTTTTCGAGGGAATCCCGGAAGACATGGACGACGAGGAGAAGGCGATCTCCCGGTCGACGCCCGGCTTCCTGATGGAGTGACAGAGGCGGGCTACGCGCCCGCCTTCGCCACCAGCAGGTCCGTCAGCACGGCGTCCCTGCGCTCGCTCAGCGAGACATAGGTGAACACCATCGTCTCGCGTTCCGTCACCATCTTGCCCGGATAGGGCAGGTAGACCAGTTCGCGCGAGCCGAAGGCCGGCGATGCGGTGCCGATCTGCCAGTTCGATTCGATCTTCGCGTCGACCAGGTGCATCGTCAGGCCGTCGGCTCCCTTCATCGAGAACGGGATGCCGGCGAGCCTCAGGAAGCTCGTCTTGTCGGCCGCCGCGCGAAACCCTTCGACGAAGGCGGTCGCCAGCGTCTTCAGTTCCTCCGCGCGCTCGCGCGCCACATCCGCCCCCACATGGGAATGCAGGTGGTCGCCATGGGCGTGGTTGTGCCCCGGCCCGTGGTGATGATGGTGCCCGTCCTGCCCATGGCTGTGACTGTGGTTGTGGCCATGATCGTGGTCGTGACTGTGACCGTGGGAATGGTGATGATCGTCATGCATCGTTCGTCCCCCACCCCTGGCCGTCGACGTCCGGGCCTGCCGGGATCGTCACCGGCTTGTCGATGATACTCCTGTGCGCGCCCATCTTGCCGTGGCTGACCAGCGTGCCGAGCACGTCGACGATGACGCGGGTCGCCAGCAGCGCGGTGATCTCCGACTGGTCGTAAGGCGGCGAAACCTCCACCACTTCGAGCCCGCAAATGCCTTCCTTGGCCACCAGCGAGACGAGTTCCAGCGCCTCGCGCGGCAGGAAACCGCCCGGCTCCGGCCAGCCGGTGCCCGGCACGAAGCCGCAGTCGACGGAATCGATGTCGAATGAGATGTAGACCGCGTCCGCGTCCTTCCAGGCAAGTTCGAGCGCGCGCGCCGCCGTCTCGGCGAGGCCCATCTCCTCGATGTCGCGCATGGTGAAGATGTTCGTGTTGCGTTTGCGCGCCTCCTGCACGCCCTCGCGCGGCACCTGCCAGCCCCCGATGCCGACCTGCACGAGGTTCACCGCCGGCACGTTGACGAGGTCGGTCGCGTGGAACCAGGGCGTCGTGTGCATGCGCTCGTCGAGATCCTTTTCCTGGATGTCGATATGGCGGTCGAAATGCACGATCCCGATCCGCTTCGACGTGCATTGCGCGATGCCGCGCACGCAGGGAAAGCCGATCGAGTGGTCGCCGCCGATCATGATCGGCAGCGCGCCCGACGAGGCGACGTGCGACACGGCGCGCGTGATCTGGTCGAAGGTCTTCTCGATATTGGCAGGGATGGTGAACACGTCGCCGACGTCGCACAGCGTCATCTGTTCGCGCAGGTCGATCCCCATCTCGTAATTGTAGGGCGTGTAGAGCGCCGAGATCTTGCGAACGCCCTGCGGGCCGAAGCGCGTGCCGGGCCTGTATGTCGTGCCGCCGTCGAAGGGGATGCCTATGATCGCGGCGTCATAGGCCCCGACCTTGGTCACGTCCTCGATATACGGCGCTTTCAGGAAGGTGTTGATTCCGGCGTAATGCGGCAATTCCCCGCGCGAGAAGGTCGGGATCGACTTGTCGGTAAGCGAATCCGAACCCGTCAGGCCCATCCGCAGCGCCCACTGCTTCTCCTTCTTCCAGGCGGCCGAAGGCAGCGTCCCCTCCTTTTCCGCCGCCCTCCAGCCGCGCATGTTCAGCTTGTCGAAATCCGGGTGGTGGCGGCGCGCGTTTTCGCGTCGTTCGGCGGGTCCTGCCTTGCGGCCGGCGCGCGCCGGCCTTGTCGAAAACATGTCACGCATGGGCAGCGTCTCCTCTTCTTGTGATGGTTTGCGCGGGAAACAGCGTTTCCGCATCGGGTACTGCGGCGCGGCCGTTGCGGCCGAGACGCAGGTCGTAGGTGATGGTCGCGCCATAGGCTTCCGGCGCGTCCGGGTCGTGGCGGATCTTGTCGAAGACAAGCACCCGCGTGCCGAGCTTGAAGGCTTCGTGGATGTCGTGCGTGACCATGAAGACGGTCATGCCGAGCTCCTTCCAGAGATCGGTGAGCAGCGCTTGCATGTCGGCGCGTATGCCGGGGTCGAGCGCCCCGAAAGGTTCGTCGAGCAGCAGGATCTTCGGCCGCTTCAATAGCGCCTGCGCAATGGCGAGTCGCTGTTGCATGCCGCCCGAAAGCTGCGCCGGATAGCGCCCGCTGGCCGCGGCAAGGCCGATCTTTTCCAGCGTCTCCGTTACCCCTTTGCGCGCCCGCTTGCGCGCTGCGCCGAACAGCCGGCCCGTCAGCGGCGCCTGCTCGAACTCCGCCGACAGGATAAGGTTCTCCTCGACTGTCAGGTGCGGAAACACCGAGTAGCGCTGGAACACGATGCCGCGATCCGGAGTTGGCTCCTTCGGCAGGGGTTTGCCGTCGATGAAGATTCCGCCGCGCGAGGGCAGTTCCTCCGACAGCAGCATCCTCAGGAAGGTCGACTTGCCGCAGCCGGACGCGCCGACGATGGTGCAGAAGCAGCCCGCCTCTATGTCGAGATTGAGCCGTTCCAGGACGATCGTGTCGCCATAGGTCTTGGCGACGCTGCGCACGGAAACCTTCGGCGCCGTCACAGGCTGTCTCCGTGCAGATGGTGCCACGGGAATGCCCGTCGCGACGCCAGCAGCAGCAGGCGGTCGAGCAGGAAGGCGAGCAGCGTGATCCAGGCGACATAGGGCAGGATAAGATCCATCGCGAGATAGCGCCGCACGAGGAAGATGCGGTAGCCCAGCCCCTCCGTCGAGGCGATCGCCTCCGCCGAGATCAGGAATATCCACGCCGGGATCAGGCCGATGCGGAGCGCCGATATCACGACCGGCAGGATGTTCGGCAGGATCACCCGCATGGCGATCTGCCACGTCGAGGCGCCCAGCGTCTCCGCCTTCATCACCAGTTCGCGCGGGATGTCGAGCGCGGCTTGCGCGATCGCCCGGATCATCCCCGGCGCGGTACCGACGACGATCAGGCCGACCTTCGCGGCTTCGCCGAGCCCGAGCGTGATGAACAGGATCGGCAGGATCGTGATTGGCGGGATCAGCGAAAAGGCTGCGGTGAACGGCGCGAAGAAGGCCCGCGCATAGGGAACGACGCCCATCGTCAGGCCGATCGTCAGCGCCAGCCCGGTCGAAATGGCGAGCCCGAAGGACAACCGCCAGAGGCTGGCGGCGGTGTCGGTCCACAGCAGCAAGTCGCCGTTGCGCACATCCGGCACGAAGGCCATCCGCTGCATGGTGGAGACCATGGTCTCGACGGCCGGCAGCAGCTTGTCCGACGGGTTTTCCGCCAGCCGGATTTGGCTTGCGATCAGATAGGCCAGCACCAGGG
>JBAQHA010000168.1:0-7411 GCA_049288075.1 Oricola sp. | reverse complement strand
GTTCCGCCTTGACCAGCACGCGGTCGGCGTTGCGCTGGATGATCGCGATGCCGAGCCGTTCCGCCTTGCCGTCGACGACGCGCCAGACATAGGGGCCGGTCGAATCCCACTGGATCGCCAGGGGGTCGACCGACGGCCATGTCTCGCCGCCGAAGCGCAGCATCACCTCGAACGACATCCCGGCGCGCAGCAGGTCCTGATCGTTGGCGATGCGCGCCTGAACGCGAAGCGTGCGGCTAGCCTCGTCGACGCGGTTGTCGACGGCGGTGATTTCGCCCTCGAACACCTCGCCCGGCCGGGCGATCGCGGTTGCCGAAATGGCCTTGCCGACGACCATGCGCGCGGCGAAGCGTTCCGGCACGTAGAACTCGACAAGAATCTGCGAGCGGTCATCGATGGTGGTGACGTCGGACTGGCTGGTGACGTAATCGCCGGCATTGACCGACAGGATGCCGAGCGAGCCGGCGATCGGGGCGGTGACGGTTCGGCGGGACAGATCTAGCTCGGCCGCGCGCAGGGCTACGCGCGCGGCGCTCAGTTCGCTTTGCGCCTGGTCGGCCTCGACGGACGACACCGCGCGCTGGGCGAGCAGGCTGGCGGTGCGATCGAATTTCCTCTGCGCGTCATCGACGGCGAGGCGCGCGCGCTCGACGGCGAGTTCCTCCTCGGCGGCATCAAGCCTGATGATGACGTCACCCGCCGCGACATGCGCGCCGGAGACGACCGGGATCTCGGCGATCTGGCCGGGCACGAGCGCGCGCACGGAGACAGTGCGCACGGCCTGGCCGGTGCCGATGGCGGTCAGCCTGTCATTGACGGTGCCGTAGGTGGCGGGCCGGGTGACGACCAGCGCATCGCGTGAGAAGCCGCCGCGCTGCCCTTGCCCACCGGAAGATTGCCCACCGGAAGACTGCCCGCTGGCCGCCTGTCCGCCTTGTCCGGGCGCTCCCTCGGGCGGACCGCCAAGCCAGTCGATTCCATAACGCGCGAGAACCGGCTTCGCACCGGGATAGTACATTGCCCAACCGACGAAGGCGACAGCGACGAGCGCCACCGAGACCAGCACCTGCTTCCAGACTTTCATATATGCGTCATCTCCGGCGCAATCCCGACCGCCCGGCACGGCCCAAGTCTCAATCCGGGAGATTCTCCGGGCAATATAGCGGAGCGAAACGAACTGGCACGTCGTATTTCGCTTTGTTAATTATTTGTAATCCGCGCCATCCGGCGGGCGAACCGCGCGTCGCGGCGTGACCGGGCTCGATCGCCGAGGCGCCAAAGGCCGGACAAATATGGCACGCTCGGCCGATTCGCCGTCTGCAAGGAAATCCTGAAAAAGCCGCGCGTGAAACCGGCCGGACAAGCGGCCGACTTCACGCGCGAAACGATCACCGCTCGCGGAAGGCGCGTTGCATCGAGTCGACCACCGGGCGGATCAGGTATTCGAAGAAAGTGCGCTCGGCCGTCTGGATCATGATCTCGGCGGGCATGCCCGGCGTCGGGCTGAATCCCGGCACGCGCTGGAGCTCGCTGACCGACAGGCTGATGCGGGCGACATAGACCTCGCGCTGCAACTGCGGGTTGGAGTCGGGCAGCGCGTCGGCGGAGACATAGAACACCTTACCGCTCAGCACCGGCGTCGTGCGCTGGTTCAACGCGGTCAGCCGCACCGTCGCCGCCTGGCCGACGCGCACCACGTCGATGTCGGTGCGCGGGATCTGCGTCTCGATGATCAGCGGCACATTCGTCGGCAGGATCTCGGCGATACCCTTGCCGCTTTCGATCACACCGCCAGCCGAATGATAGTTCATGCGCACCACGGTTCCCGATACCGGCGCGTTGATGGTAACGCGCTTCAGCACCGATTGAGCGTTGCGCGACTGCTCGCGCACGCTGTCGAGTTCGGCGGCGATCGACTGCAATTCGTCGACCGCGGCCTGACGGTAGCCCGCTTCGGTCTGGGCAAGCTGCTCGCGGTGCTTCTTGATCTGCGCGTCGGTTTCGGAAACCTCGGAGGCAAGCCGGCCGATCTGGCCATCGGCGTCGGCGATGGCGCGGCGAACGGCGTTGGTTTCGGTCTTGCGAATGAAGCCCGCCTGCAGGAGCTGGATCTTGCCGGTCAGTTCCTCCTTGAGGAGGTCCGACTGGCGGATCATGGCGAGCCGCTGCATCTCGTAGCCGTCGGCGCGGAACTGCAGCGACTCCATGTTCGAGCGAAGTAGCTGCAAATCGCTTTCGAGCTTGCGCCGCGACGACTCGAAGCTGATCAGCTGGCTGTCGAGGATCGAAGCGATTTCCGGGTCGAGGCGCTGATCCTGCAGGTAAGGCGGAAATTCAAGTTCCGTCTTGCCGTTGTATTCGGCGAGCAGGCGCGCGTTGATGGCTTCCAGCCGGGCGAGCCGCAGGATGAGCTGGCGCTCGTTGGCCTGCGCGGAAGTCTCGTCGAGGCGGATGAGCGGCTGGCCCTCCTCGACGTGATCGCCCTCGTTGACGAGGATTTCCTTGATGATGCCGCCTTCCAGATGCTGGATGATCTTGTTCTGGCCGGTGGCGACGAAACTGCCCTGCGCCACGACGGCGGCGGCCAGCGGAGCGGTGAACGCCCAGGCCCCGAAGCCACCGAAGGTGACCAGCATCAGCAGCATGCCGATGACCGTGTGACGGCGGATGGAGCGCGGCACGTCCGAGTACCATTCGAGATGTCCGACCGTTGCGAGACTGTTCATTCTTTCTGCTCCCTCAACCCCGGCCCTGCTGCCCGCCATTGCCGATCCTGCCGCCGTTGCTGTGCTGGGCGAGCGCCTGCAGCACGGCCTCGCGGTAGCCGAACATCGAGACCGTGCCGTTTGTCAGCAGCATGATCTTGTCGACGTGACGAAGCAGCGAGGGCTTCTGGGTAATCGCGATGACGGTGATCCTGTTCGCCTTGGCGTGGGCGAGCGCGCGCGCCAGCGCCGTGTCGCCATGGGCGTCGAGGTTGGAGTTCGGCTCGTCGAGCACCACCATGCGCGGATTGCCGAAGAAGGCGCGCGCCAGCGCGATGCGCTGCTTCTGGCCGCCCGACAAAGGCGACCCGTCGGCGGCAACCATCGTCTCGTAGCCCTGCGGCAGCGAGGAGATCATCTCGTGCACGTCGGCAAGCGACGCCGCCTCGTAGATCTGCGCGTCGGTGGCGTCCTCGCGCATGCGGGCGATATTGCCCTTGATCGTGCCGGGGAAGAGCTGAACGTCCTGCGGCAGGTAGCCGATGTTCTCGCCGAACTGGCGCTGGTCCCAGTTGCGCAGGTCCATAAGGTCAAGGCGGACGGCGCCGGATGTCGGCAGGATCGAGCCGACCAGCATCTTGCCGAGCGTCGTCTTGCCGGCGCCGGAATCGCCGATGATTGCAAGGGAATCTCCCGGCTGCAGCGAGAACGAGATGGCGTTGAGCACCACCCGCTTGGTGCCCTGGGGCACGAAGAGCAGCCGCTCGACATCGAGCCTGCCTTCCGGCTTCGGCAGTTGCAGACGTTCGAAATTAAGCGGCGAGGACGTCAGCAGACTGGTGATGCGGCCATAGGCGGCGCGCGACAGCAGGAACTGGCTCCATCCCTCGATGACCCCTTCGATCGGCGCCAGCGCACGGCCGGCAATGATCGACGAGGCGATGACCATGCCGCCGGTAACCTCGCCGGCCAGGGCGAGGTTGGCGCCCCAGCCGAGCATGGCGATCTGCGTCAGCAAGCGCACGCCGCGCGAGACCGAGGCGGAGATGATGTTCCGGTCCTGCGCGATCACCTGCGCGCGCAGCGAGGACGCTGTGTCGCGGCCCCAGATGCCGACCGCTTCGGGGATCATCGCCAGCGCGTTGATGATCTGCGAATTGCGCGACATGGAGTCGAGATGCAGGTTGGCCTTCGACTGGTGCATCGTCGCTTCCGCAAAGGGACCGGAGGTCATGCGCTGGTTGAACAGCGCGATGACCAGAAGGGCCAGAGCGGTCGCCACGACGATCAGGCCGAGATCCGTGTGGACCATAAAGACGGCGAGCACGAAGATCGGCGTGAAGGGCCCGTCGAGGAAGGACAGGAGCGCCCCCGACACCAGGAAGGAGCGCAATTGCTGCAGGTCGCCGAGGATCTGGTATTCGCGGCCGTTCGAATGCAGAGCCGCCCGCGCCGCGGCGCTGAGGATCGGCGAGCCCAGTTGCGCCGCCACCTCGACCGCCGTGCGCATCAGGATGAAGCGGCGGATCGCGTCGAAAATCACCTGCAGGATCACCGCGCCGACAATGACGATCGTCAGCATGATCAGCGTGTCGATCGAGCGGCTGGTGAAGACGCGGTCGGAGATCTGGAACAGGTAAAGCGGGATCGCCAGCACGAGGAGGTTCGTCGCGCAGGTGAACAGCATGACGACTGTCAGGTTATAGCGGACCGCCTTGAGACCCGCCTTCAGGCTACGCGAGAAATCGACCGGGCCAAGGCGCTTGTGGAACTTGCCGCCGCCGCCCCCGCCTCCGGAGCCGGACCCGTCGCCGCCCGTCGGGCCGCCGCTTCCCGTTTCAGGTTCGGCGACCTTGACCGGTCCGGTGTCGCCCTCGATCGTGCGGGCGCCGACCGGGCTCTGCGCCGGCGCCTTCGCGACGGTTTCCCCGGCCGGTTCCGGGACCGGTTGCCCGGCCGGCTCAGGCGCGGGGAATTCGAGCTTCGCGGTGCCCGGCCGCTGATGGAACTCCTGTCTCGGGATGCCGTCAATGCGGCGCGGCTCGGGAACAGGTTCCGCCTCCGCGACCGGTTCGGGAGACGGCTCGTCGCGCGTTTCGGGTTGCACCTCGGGAACCGGCTCGACCTCAGGCGCCGGATTCTCGCGGGATTCCTCCGCGATATCAGGTTCGGACGCGAAACCGGTTTCCGGCCCGGCAATGTTGTCGGTAAATTCGGCCACCGACTCTTCGAGGCGACGGATCGTCCGCTCGAGCATGTCGCCGCCTTCTTCGGCCCTTGCCCTGCTATCGCGGGCGAACCGCTCAAGATCGGTCCCGGGGCGGCCCACGGGGTGTCGGAAATCGTTCATGTCGTCCCCCCCTTACGCGAGCATGGTCTGCATGACGTCGACATGCGCGGTGTCAGTCGGCGCGGGCGAGCAATCGGCGTGATCGTCGCGGCCGCCCGTATCGAGCATGTCATCGGCAAGGAAGACGACGGCCTCGCTGGCCAGCATGGAGGGGTCGCCGATGCCCGGCAGCGGGTCGTCGCATATCAGTTCGGCCTGATAAAGCAGCGCGTCCGAATAGATCTCGCCACCGGCATAGACCGTGCCGTCGACGCCGGCATCGACGATGGTGGCGATATTCACCAGGTTGTTGGAGCCGGTGCTGATCTCCCAGCCTCCGTCCATTTGGGCGTCGAGGGTCTCGCGGTACATCGCGACCTGATCGCTGTCGCCCAGGATATTGGTCTGGGAGACGTATTGCATGTTGAGGAAGTCGCCCGAGATGTAGAGGACGTTCAGGAAGCCGGTGCCGGCGAACGCGCTGTTGCCGAGCAGGCCCGAGACCGCGGCGTCATCGCCGCCGGCGACGCCCCTGGCCGCGGCGATAAAGTCATCCGAAATGCCCTCGAAGCGAGTGTCGCCGATGGTGTGGATTGTGGCCTGGTTCCACAGCAGGTTTCCGCTCGCCGATACCGATCCCTCGCCTGTGACCCCGAAATCATTGGCCGCCCAGAGGAAGTCGTTGTCGAGCAGGATGTTCATCTGCTGGATGACGTTGGCATGGTAGAAGCCGCCGCCGATGAAGATGAGGTCGTATTGGGCTCCGAGCTCGACCAGCGAGAACTGGTTGTACGACGTGTTGCCGCCGGTCTGGATCATCGTCTGCGAACCGACATGCGTCAGCACCGTCGCGTCGTGATCGGTGACGAAGTTCAATTGCTGGATCCAGTCGAGCAACACCAGGTTTCCGTCCAGCCGCGTCACCGACCAATGCTGCGGGAACCCGGTCGGGGCTTCGGCGTCCTCTGCGTCGGGATCGGAGGTCAGATCCATCGTCACCGAGGCAATGTTGAACGCTTGCGTCTGAGCTGCCGCCGGATCGACCCAGCTGGCGAACCCGGCGCCGATGGAATCGATGTCGCACCAAACGTTGACCTGGCTGATCATGTTCACGTTGACCGCGTCGCCCATGACAGCGAAGACCGGCGACACGACCCAGTTGTTGGCCATGAAGACCTCGTTGAAGAGCAGGTTGGAACCGGCATCGTGCGTCACCGAACCGACCGCATCGATCTGGCCCTCGCCCTCCATGAAGGCGACCGAAGCCGGCGCCTCGGCCTCGTCTTCCTGCGGCATGTGTTCGGACAGCTTGGGAGCTTCTTCGGCCTTGACGCCGTTGACGTGGATGCCGGCAAAGGCATCGCCGCTCGCCAGGACCTGCACATGTTCCGGCGCCGGCCCGTCGCCCGAAAGTCCGTCGACGATCCGCGCGATGCCCTCGACGAGGTCCGCGATGGCGGATTCGCTGGCGGGCATATCGAGCTTGCCGATCGGATCGAGCGCGCCGGCTTCAGCGGACAGGGCATGAAGGCCCGCGTCGAACGCGGCGGTCGGCGTCAGGTCGACATCGACGCCCGGCATGTTGACGAGGTCGTTGTCGTAGATGTGATTGTGCTGCACCGCGACGACGGCAACCGAGCCGGGTGGCGTCAGGATATATTCGTAGTCCTGGGAAAGGCCGAACCGGAAATTGTCGAAGTGTCCCGGCATGTGCGGATGGAACGCGCCGGTATCGGCCGAGTCGACGGGCTGGTAGTCGCCTTTCGCCCAGCTGCGCGCCACCAGCGGCTCGACGGACTGGCTGAACGGGATGTAACGCAGGTCCGGGTCGACGTCGATCAGACTATAGGGCGCCACGGAGGCGGTGCCGACAACCACGATCTCGGGATCGTTTTCCTGCTTCGCCTTTTCGGCGCGGAACCGGTCGTAGAAGTCCCGGCCGCGAGCTTCCTCCACGGCAAGATGAAAACTGCCTATGAAATGGGCGATTGTCTCAGTGATGGGATCAAGCGACACAGTTGTCACCTCGCTTCGGTACAGTCATGCCCCGATGCTTGGCATCGTGTTCTTCGTGGGACTGCGCGGCCCGACCGCGCAGCCCGGATTGAGGGGGGCCGGGTACCCGGCCCCCGGACAGGAGATCAAGCGCTGTCGTCGCCCGTGAGCGTTTCGGTGAAGTTCCCACCGACGACGGTCATGTCGACGGTATTGCCGAGAATGTTGGCGCCCATGACGATGCTCTGGTTGAACGCCGTCGTATCGAGGATCGCATCGGCAGATGCTTCGGACAGGCCGTTGATGTAGGTGTCGTCACCATTGTACGAACCCCATGTGCCGCCTCCGCCGCCGTTGCCGCCGTCGCCGGTCGTGGCCGTGC
>JBAQHA010000167.1:0-6133 GCA_049288075.1 Oricola sp. | reverse complement strand
CCGATATGTTCGCCCGCGCCCAGTTCGGGGACATGGGCAAGGCCTGCCAGGATGGCGCCAAGGGCGGTCACTACGCCCGCAAGGCCGCGCCGTCGATGGGTCAGCGCCGGGTGCTCGGCGCATTCGTGCTGTTGCAGGACGGCGGGCACACGGCGGAAATCCTTGCATCCGCCCGCGACGCCCGGCGCAACGCGGAAAACGTCAAGGCCGCCAGCTATTTCCTCGGCATCGATGCGGTCGGTCTGTCGCGCTGCCCGGACTGGACATGGTACTCGCACGACGCCACCGGCGCGGTGATCGATCCGCCGCACGACCAGGCAGTCTCGATGATCGTCGATCAGGGTTACGAGACGATGGAGGGCGCGTCGGGCGACGACTGGATCTCGGTCGCCCAGTCGATGCGCGCCTATTTGCGCTTCTCGCTGCTCGGCGGCGTGATCGCCAGGCAGTTGCGCAATCTCGGCTACGAGGCGAAGGCGCATACCGTGATGGACGGCGAGGTGCTGCAGCCGCCGCTGCTGCTGCTGTCGGGTCTCGGCGAGGTGAGCCGCATCGGCGAGGTGATCCTCAACCCCTATCTCGGGCCGCGGCTGAAATCCGGCGTGGTGACGACGACCATGCCGATGGCGCATGACAGGCCGATCGACTTCGGGCTGCAGAACTTCTGCGAGAACTGCAACAAATGCGCGCGCGAATGCCCGTCCGGCGCGATCACCGCCGGCCCGAAGCTGATGTTCAACGGCTACGAGATCTGGAAATCCGACAGCCAGAAATGCGCGACCTATCGCATCACAACGCCCGGCGGGGCGATGTGCGGACGCTGCATGAAGACCTGCCCGTGGAACCTCGAAGGCCTGTTCGCCGAAACACCGTTCCGCTGGGTGGCGTCGAACGTCCCGGCTGCCGCGCCGCTACTGGCGAAGCTCGACGACCGGCTCGGCAATGGCGGGCTGAACGACGTCAAGAAATGGTGGTGGGACCTCGAGATCGAGACCGATGGCGGTTACCGGCCAACGAAACATCCAGTCAACCGGCGCGGCCTCCAGACCGATCTCGACCTGAAATACGAAGACCAGACGCTCGCGGTCTATCCCGCCGATCTCGCGCCGCATCCATGGCCATATCCTTATCCCATGGACCGCGAGAAGGGCATCGAGGCCTACCAGGCGATGATCACTGCCGAGGAATACCGAAAGCGCCTCGCCAACGGCGACGAGAGCCACGTCCATCGCTACACGGCGGCGGGCGAAAGCCCGGTCCTGAGCGTAGTCATCTCCAAGGCCGAGAAGATGACCGGCGACGTCACCAAATACGAGTTCCGTTCGCTCGACGGCTCGGAACTCCCGGCATGGGAAGCGGGCGCCCATCTCGATATCGTCGTCGCGCCGGAATACCTGCGCCAGTATTCGATGTCCGGCGATCCGGCCGACCGTTCGGTCTACCAGATCGGTGTGTTGCGCGAGGACACGGGCCGCGGTGGCTCGAAACTGATGCACCGTATCTTCGCCGAGGGCCGCAGGATCTTCATTTCCCGGCCGATCAACCATTTCCCGCTCGACGAGACGGCGACGAAGTCGTTCCTGATGGGCGGCGGCATCGGCATCACGCCGATGATCGCCATGGCGCACCGCCTCCATGCGCTCGGCGCGGATTTCGAGGTGCATTATTCGGCGAAGTCGCGCGAGAGCGCCGGATATCTCGAAGACCTCGCCTCCGTCCCGTGGAAGGAACGTGTCCACCTGCATGTCACCACCGAAGGCACGCGCGCCGATCTTGATTCCGTCCTGTCGGGCTATCAGGCTGGTTGGCACGTCTACACCTGCGGGCCGGATCGTTACATGCAGGGCGTCATCGAGGCTGCGGAACGTCAGGGTTTTCCCGAGGAGGCGCGGCATCTGGAATATTTCTCGGTGCCGGAACTGCCCGAATGGGAGAACCATCCCTTCACGCTCAGACTGGCGAAATCGGGCCGCGAATTCCTCGTTCCGGAAGACAAGACGGCGACCGAAGTGCTCGCCGAGAACGGCATCCATATCGACGTGAAGTGTTCGGACGGTATATGTGGCGTCTGCAAATGCGGCCTCGTGTCCGGCGAGGTGGAGCATCGCGATTTCGTCCTGTCGAAGAAGCAGCGCGAGCGCGCGATCATCCTCTGCCAGTCGCGGGCGGCCGCTGACGGCGGTACGATAGTTGTCGATCTTTAGGGACAGACAGTCATGCACATTGCGTTCATCGGGTTCGGAGAAGCCGCGCGGGCATTCACGGGAAGCCTGAAGCCGCTCGGGATCGAGCGTTTCACGGCCTACGACATCCTTCAGGGCACGGAGCGTTCGGGCGAAATCGAAAAGGCGGCGGCCGATCTTGGCGTGATTCTCGCCGACGACCCGATGGCCGTCATCGAAGGCGCGGACTGGATCGTCGCCGCCGTCACCGCGTCCAGTAGTCTCGAAGCCGCGCAGTCGGTCGAATCCGGCCTGAAATCCGGCCAGACATACGTCGACATCAATTCGGTGTCGGCGAAGCGCAAGCAGGACACGGCGGCCTTGGTGCGCGCCAAGGGCGCGCGCTACGTCGACATGGCGGTGATGGCGCCGGTGCATCCGCGCGGCCACAGGACGCCGGTGCTGCTCGCCGGCGACACCGGCGGCGACGTTGGCGAGACGATTGCGCGCCTCGAATTCGACTACAAGGTCGTCGGCGACGAGGTTGGCGCCGCGACCTCGATCAAGATGATCCGCTCGCTCTTCGTCAAGGGACTCGAGGCGATCACCGTGCAGGCGCTTTCCGCATCGCGCCAGGCGGGCTGCTTCGACGAGGTCTACAAGTCGCTCTCAGGCTCCTTCGCCGTGCTCGGATGGCCGCAATTCGCCGAGTACCAGTTCGAGCGCGTTATGCGTCACGGCGTGCGCCGCGCGGCCGAGATGCGCGAATCGGCGAATTCACTGCGCGAACTCGGCTTCGCCAATGGCGGCGCGCTCGCGGACGCCATCGCCGCGTTGCAGGACGAGGTCGGCGGCCTCAGGTGCCCGGCGCCGGAAGGCGCGGACATTGGCGGAATAGTCGACGCGATGCTCGCCGCGCGCGACCGCAATGGCTGAGGCGGCGGATCCGGGCATGGCGGATCGTTGCCAGGCACCGGCATATAGACAAAACTTATAAGGCTGGCAGTTCTCGAATTGGCGACCGCACATCGCCTGCGATAAGGTTCGGCGGCTGTTCACGCGACGAATGGCGGTTTCCGTGCACCCGCACGCGAGCCTGAGGCGAGCGCGGACACCCAAGGGGAGAGAGCAGATTTTAATGACCGAACCATGTTACGACATCGCCCATCTCGGGCATGTGGAAGTGTTTACCGACAAGTTCGAGGAGAGCCTCGATTTCTTCACCCGGGTCTACGGCCTGAAAGAAAGCGGGCGCGACGAATCCTCCGCCTATCTGCGCGCGTGGGACGATTACGAATACCATTCCCTGAAGCTGACGAAATCGAACACGACGGGCGTTGGTCACATCGCCTATCGCTGCTCGTCGCCGGAGGCGCTGGAGCGCCGCGTCAAGGCGATCGAGGCCTCGAAATACAAGGTCATCGGCTGGATCGACGGCGACATGGGCCATGGCCGCGCATTCCGTTTCGAGGATCCCTTCGGCCACATCTTCGAAATCTACTGGGATACGGTGAAATACAAGGCTGAAGGCGCCGACAGGCCGGCGTTGAAGAACAACGCCAGCCGTTTCCATGCTCAGGGCGTCAGCCCGCGCCGCATCGATCACGTGAACCTGCTTGGCGAGAACGTGCAGGACTTCCGCGAATTCGCGGAAACCTGCCTTGGCAGCCGGGTGACCGAGATGATCCGGCTGGACAACGGCCGGCTCGGCGGCGTCTGGTTCTCCTGCAACAACAAGACCTATGACCTCGTTTGTTCCGAAGAACGGGGCGGCGGCGACGGCCGGCTGCACCATGTCACCTATGCCACCGACCAGCGCGAGGATATCCTGCGCGCCGCCGACATCTTCCTGGAGAATGGCGTCCATATCGAGACCGGCCCGCACAAGCACGCGATCCAGGGCTCGTTCTTCCTCTATGTCTGGGAGCCGGCCGGCAACCGCGTCGAGCTCGCCAATGCCGGCGCGCGCCTGATTCTGGCGCCCGATTGGGAGCCGGTCGTCTGGACCGAGGCCGAGCGCAAGAAGGGCCAGGCCTGGGGCCTGAAGACCATCGAGACCTTTCACACCCACGGAACCCCTCCGGTTCCGGCAAGAGAACACTGACAGGAGCCCCAAATGGCAAAAAAGACCGCATTGGTTATCAGCGCGCACTCCGCCGACTTCGTCTGGCGGGCAGGTGGCGCGATCGCACTTCACGCCAAGCTCGGATATGAGGTGACGGTCGTCTGCCTCTCCTATGGCGAGCGCGGCGAGAGCGCCAAGCTCTGGAAACAGGAAGGCATGACGCTCGACAAGGTAAAGGCCGCCCGCCGTGTGGAAGCCGAGAACGCGGCGAAGGCGCTCGACGTCCACGACATCCAGTTCTTCGACGTCGGCGACTATCCGCTCGATCTCGGCCGCGAGACGCAGGACCGCATGGTCGACGTGATCCGCGCGGTCCAGCCCGCCTTCATGATGAGCCACTCGAAATGGGATCCGTACAATACGGACCACATGTACACGACGGACTTCGCGCTGACCTGCCGGATGATCGCGCAGGCCTGGGGCCACAATCCGGGCCAGAAGGTGCTTGGCGCGCCGCAGCTCTACCTGTTCGAGCCGCACCAGACCGAGCAGATGGAATGGAAGCCGGATACTTTCCTCGACATCACGTCCGTCTGGGACAAGAAATGGGCCGCGATCCAGTGCATGGAAGGCCAGGAGCACCTGTGGCACTTCTACGAGAACGTCGCCGAGAACCGCGCCAACCACTTCAAGCGCAATTCGGGCGGCCAGTCGGGCGGTCGCGACTGTAAATACGCGGAAGGCTTCCAGTCGATCTTCCCGCGCACCGTGGACGAACTCTGATGGGCGGCGTCGTCGTTCAGAACATCGAGCGTGCGGATCCGGCGGTCATCGCCGGCCTGGCCGAGGCGGGCGTTGCGACGGTGCATGAGGCGCAGGGCCGCAAAGGCCTGCTCGCCTCCTACATGCGGCCGATCTATTCCGGCGCGCAGGTCGCGGCTTCGGCCATCACCATCTCGGCGCCTCCCGGCGACAACTGGATGGTGCATGTGGCGATCGAGCAGGTGAAGGCCGGCGACATCCTCGTGCTCGCGCCCACCAGCCCCTGCGAGGACGGTTATTTCGGCGACCTGCTCGCGACCTCGATGCAGGCGCGCGGCGGTGTGGGCCTGATCATAGACGCGGGCGTGCGCGACACCAGGGACCTGACATCGATGAAATTCCCGGTCTGGTCCAAGGCGGTCTTCGCCCAGGGCACGGTCAAGGAGACGGTCGGCTCGGTGAACATTCCGGTCGTCTGCGCCAACGCGCTGGTCAACCCCGGCGACGTCATCGTCGCCGACGATGACGGCGTCTGCGTGGTCCGCCGCGAGGAAGCCGCCGACGTTCTCGAAAAAGCCCGCAAGCGCATGGCAGCCGAGGAAGACAAGCGCAAGCGGCTTGCCGCCGGCGAACTCGGTCTCGACATCTACGACATGCGTGGCCGTCTGGCCGAGAAGGGTCTGAAATATGTCTGATGGCGTGCGCTGCATGTGGCTGCGGGGAGGCACCTCGAAGGGGGGCTACTTCCTCGCTTCCGACCTTCCCGCCGACACGGCGGCGCGCGACGCCTTCCTTCTGCGGGTGATGGGTTCTCCCGATCCGCGCCAGATCGACGGCATGGGCGGTTCCGATCCGTTGACTTCCAAGGTCGCGGTCGTGAAGAAATCCGAACGCGAGGGCGTCGACGTAGACTACCTCTTCCTGCAGGTCTTCGTCGACCAGCCCATCGTCACGGATTCCCAGAACTGCGGCAACATCCTCGCCGGTGTCGGCCCGTTCGCGATCGAGCGCGGTCTCGTTCCGGCGCAGGATGGCACGACCGATGTGCGCATCTTCATGGAGAACACCAGCCAGCTTGCCGTGGCGACGATCTCTACGCCCGGCGGCGTTGTGAATTACGAGGGCGATGCGCGCATCGACGGCG
>JBAQHA010000166.1:0-1891 GCA_049288075.1 Oricola sp. | reverse complement strand
CTGAAAGACCCTAGCGCAATTCGCGCCTGAGGATCTTGCCGACATTGGTCTTCGGCAATTCGTCGCGGAATTCGATGATCTTGGGCCGCTTGTAGTTCGTCAGGTTCTCGGCGCAGTGCTTCTTGATCGCCTCGACTGTGACGCTCTCGTCCTTGCGCACCACGAACAGCTTGACCACTTCGCCGGAATGCTCATCCGGCACGCCGACCGCCGCCGCCTCGACCACGCCCGGCATCGAGACCGCCACTTCCTCGACTTCGTTCGGATAGACGTTGAAGCCCGAGACCAGGATCATGTCCTTCTTGCGGTCGACGATCTTGGTCCGCCCTTGCTCGTCCATGAAGCCCATGTCGCCGGAACGGAAGAAGCCGTCCGGCGTCATCACGTTGGCGGTTTCGTCCGGCCGGTTCCAGTAGCCCGCCATCACCTGCGGGCCGCGGATGCAGATCTCGCCCACTTCGCCGAGTGGCATGTCCTTGCCGTCCTCGTCGCGGATCGCGATGTCGGTCGAGGGCAGCGGCAGGCCGATCGTGCCGGTGAATTCGGGCGCGTCGAAGCGGTTGGCCGTCGCCACCGGCGCGGTTTCCGACAGGCCGTAGCCCTCGTAGATCACGGTGCCCGTCGTTTCCTGCCAACGTTCGGCGACCGGCTTCTGCACGGCCATCCCGCCGCCCATCACCAGGCGCACATGCGAGAAGTCGAGCTTGCGGAAGTCCTCGTTGTTCAGAAGCGCGTTGAACAGCGTGTTGAGCCCGGCGAAGAAGTTCCACTCGTACTTCGCCATTTCCTTGACGAAGCCGGGGATGTCGCGCGGGTTGGGGATCAGGATGTTGTGGCCGCCTTGGTCCATGCCGCAGATCGCGTTCACCGTCAGCGCGAAGATGTGGTAGAGCGGCAGCGCGCACATATAGGTGATCTGTTCCGGCTTGCCGCGCGCCTTGTAGGCGGCTTCCACCCAATGCGTGTTCTGCTGCACGTTGGCGAGCACGTTGCCATGCGTCAGCGTCGCGCCCTTGGAGACGCCGGTCGTCCCGCCCGTATATTGCAGGAAGGCGATGTCGCTCAGCCCGAGCGCGACCGGCTGCAGCGCCTTGCCGCGCCCGGCGGCCAGTGCCGCCTTGAATCCGGTGTGGCCGGGTAGCGACCATGCCGGCACCATCTTCTTGACTTTGCGCACGACGAAATTGACGAGGTGGCCCTTCAGCCCCATCAGGTCGCCCATCGTGGCGACGATCGCGTGTTTCACCGCGGTCTTGCCCGCCACCTGTTGCAGCGTGTGGGCGAAATTCTCGAGGATGACGATCGCTTTGGCCCCGGAATCGTTGAGCTGGTGTTCCAGTTCGCGCGGCGTGTAGAGCGGGTTGACATTGACCACGATCAGTCCGGCGCGCAGCACCCCGTAGAGCGCGACCGGATACTGCAGGATATTCGGCATCATCAGCGCGACGCGGTCGCCCTTTTCGAGCCCGAGCGACTGCAGATAGGCGCCGAACGCCTTCGACGCGGCGTCGAGCTCGGCGTAGCTCATCGACTTGTCCATGCAGGTATAGGCGGCGCGGCCGGCATAGGCGGCGCAGCACTTCTCCACCATGTCGGCGAGCGACGAGTAGCGCAGTGGCGCCATCTCGGCCGGAACGCCTTCCGGATAGGATTTCAGCCACGGCTTGTCCGTGTGGCCCTTCGCCGGTTTCGCTGCTTTTGCCATTCCTGGTTTCCTCCCGGTTCCGGCAGCCCCGCGCGGCGCTCCCCCCGGAAACCGCCGCCCCTGCCTCTACGACCATTCTTGTAAGCTGACATATTTCGCGCCCGGAGGCGATGCAAGGTCTTTTGACGTGTACGTAAACGTCGTGTTGCCGGGGGGAGGTCAGAATCCCCCGTGTTCGTCGATCCA
>JBAQHA010000165.1:0-6743 GCA_049288075.1 Oricola sp. | reverse complement strand
CCGCTGCTGATGGCGTCGAAGGGCATCGAGGCGATCGCCGCCTACGCCAAGGACGGCGCCAAGCCGCAGCCGACGGAAGGCAAGAACTTCTTCGACACCGGCGTGACGCTGATCACCGACAAGCCGGCGGCCGGCGTCGACTCCATCGACTCCGCCAAGGGCCTCGAGCTCTGCTGGGGCTGATAGGCCACACCCTCGACTTCTGCTAGACTTCCGGGGCGGCATCCTCGCCGCCCCGGTCTCCGGCTCCGGCCGCATCGGGCGCGCGGGTTGATGGCTCGCGACAGGGAGGAAACATGACCGACACAAGTCCGAGAGGTCCGCAGGACTTCGAAAAGGTGCTGTCCGGGAGCGCGACATCCGTCGCGAGCTTCGCGGAAGATCGTGGCCTCGTCCACCGCCTGCAGCACATGCTGCATTCCAACCCGGCGGGCGTCCCGCTGATCGTTCTCGTGCTGTCGGTCGCCGCTTTCGGGCTCATCCTCGGCTCGAAATTCTTCTCGCCATTCACGATGACGCTGATCCTGCAGCAGGTCGCCATCACGGGTATCGTCGGCGCCGCGCAGACGCTCGTGGTTCTCACCGCCGGCATTGAATTGTCGGTCGGCGCGATCATGGTGCTGTCGTCGGTCGTCATGGGCCAGTTCGCGTTCCGCTACGGCCTGCCGGCGCCCGTCGCCATCCTCGGCGGCTTCGGCGTCGGCGCGCTCTGCGGCTATATCAACGGCTGGCTCGTCGCCTACATCAAGCTGCCGCCCTTCATCGTGACGCTCGGCACCTGGCAGATCTTCCTCGCCACCAATTATCTCTACTCGGCCAACGAGACGATCCGCAGCCAGGACGTCGCCGCCCAAGCCCCCCTGCTCCAGATCTTCGGCGCGTCCTTCAAGCTCGGCGGCGCGGTCCTCACCTTCGGCGTCATCGCCCTTGTCCTGCTGGTCGTCGGACTGTCCTACGTACTCAACCACACCGCCTGGGGCCGCCATGTCTACGCGATCGGCGACGATCCGGACGCGGCCGAATTGTCCGGCGTGCAGGTCAAGAAGATGATCGTCTCCGTCTATGTCATCTCCGGCCTGATCTGCGCCCTCGCCGGCTGGGTGCTGATCGGCCGTCTCGGCTCGGTTTCGCCGCAGTCCGGCCAGTTCGCCAACATCGAATCCATCACCGCCGTGGTGATCGGCGGCATTTCGCTGTTCGGCGGACGCGGCTCGATCATGGGCATGCTGTTCGGCGCGCTGATCGTCGGCGTGTTCAATCTCGGCCTGCGCATCGTCGGCACCGACCCGCAATGGACCTACATGCTTATCGGCTTCCTCATCATCGGCGCGGTAGCCGTCGACCAGTGGATCAGAAAGGTATCGGCATGAGCGACGACATCATCCTCACCGGGCGCGGCCTCGTGAAACGATACGGCCGCGTCACCGCACTCGACCAGGCCGATTTCGACCTGCGCCGCAACGAGATCCTGGCCGTCATCGGCGACAACGGCGCTGGCAAGTCGACGCTGATCAAGGCGATCTCCGGCGCCGTCACGCCCGACGAAGGCGAAATCCGGCTAAACGGCGACCTGCTGCATTTCCGCTCGCCGCTGGAGGCGCGTTCGGCCGGAATCGAGACGGTCTACCAGAACCTCGCGCTGTCGCCGGCCCTGTCGATCGCCGACAACATGTTCATGGGCCGCGAGATGCGCGCCCCCGGCGTGATGGGCAAATGGTTCCGCAAGCTCGACCGCAAGTCGATGGAGCGGATCGCCCGCGAGAAGCTGAACGAACTGGGCCTGATGACGATCCAGAACATCAACCAGGCGGTCGAGACGCTGTCGGGCGGCCAGCGCCAGGGCGTCGCCGTCGCCCGCGCCGCCGCCTTCGGCTCCAAGATCATCATCCTCGACGAGCCCACCGCCGCGCTCGGCGTCAAGGAATCGCGCCGGGTGCTGGAACTGATCCTCGATGTGAAGAAACGCGGCCTGCCGATCGTGCTGATCTCGCACAACATGCCGCATGTCTTCGAGGTCGCCGACCGCATCCACATCCACCGGCTCGGCAGGCGCCTCTGCGTCATCGATCCGAAGGAATACACGATGTCCGACGCGGTGGCTTTCATGACCGGCGCCAAGGAACCGCCGGAGGAAGCGCTGGCCGCCTGATCCGCCGCACTGAAAGAAAGACGGGGCCTTGCGGCCCCGTCCTTCATTTGATCCTCGGAGAACCGGCGCCTATTTGAGGGCCGCGTCGGTGATCTCGTGGGTCCATGCGCCGGTCGGCTCCTTCTCGATGATCTTCTGGTCGAGAAGCGCCTTGGCGGTGCGCTCGTAGACGTCTTCCTTGAGCACGCCCGAACCGTCGCCGATCAGCTTGGCGACCTCGCCCATCATGCGCTTCTGGTGGTTCTCGTCCTGGCCGCCATTGTCCATGACGATTTCGGCGGCTTCATCCGGATTCTCGAGCGCGTATTTCCAGCCCTTCATGGAAGCGCGGACGAACTTGACCATCGTTTCCTTGAAGGCCGGATCGGCGAGCTTGTCTTCCATGACATAGAGGCCGTCCTCGAGCAGGTCGTTGCCCATCTCGGAGTAGTTGAAGACGATCAGGTCTTCCGGCTTGTAGCCGGCGTCGATCAGCTGCCAGTACTCGTTGTAGGTCATCACCGAGATGCAGTCGGCCTGCTTCTGGATCAGCGGCTGCACGTCGAAGGACTGCTTCAGCACGGTGACGCCGTCGGCGCCGCCTTCGGTCGACAGGCCGAGCTTGTTCATCCACGCGAAGAACGGATACTCGTTGCCATAGAACCAGACGCCGAGCGTGTGGCCCTTGAAGTCGGCTTCGGTCTTGATCGGACCATCGGCCGGGCAGACCATTTCCATACCGGCCTTCTGGTAGGGCTGGGCGATGTTGATCAGCGGAACGCCCTTCTCGCGGGCGACAAGCGCGCCGCCCATCCAGTCGACGATCACGTCGGCGCCGCCGCCGGCGATCACCTGTTCCGGCGCGATGTCGGGGCCGCCCGGCTTGATTTCGACGTCGAGGCCTTCCTCTTCGTAGAAACCCTTGTCCTTGGCGACGAAATAGCCGCCGAACTGGCCCTGGGCCACCCACTTGAGCTGCAGCACGACCTTGTCGGCGGCCATTGCCTGCACGGCTGCGAGCGACATCGCGCCCGCCATAAGGGAGATCATAAGTTTTTTCATGTCTTTATCCTTTTCGCCTTTCCCTCTGCGTTTTACCGCGAGCCCGCGAGGAGCGCGCGCGCGGCTTGCGTCTACCCACCACGGACAGACGGATGCCAGAATGTCGTCGCCCTTTCGGCAAGCGCGACGACGCCGTAGAAAACCGAGCCCGCCAACGCGGCGACCGCGATCTCGGCCCAGACCATGTCGAGATTGAGCCGGCCGATTTCGGTGGAAATGCGGAAGCCCATGCCGACGATCGGCGTGCCGAAGAATTCCGCGACGATCGCGCCGATCAGCGCCAGCGTCGAATTGATCTTCAGCGCGTTGAAGACGAACGGCATCGCCGCCGGCAGCCGCAGCTTGAGCAGCGTCTGCCAGTAGTTCGACGCATAGGTGCGCATCAGGTCGCGCTCCATGTGGCCGGCCGCCGTCAGCCCCGCCACCGTGTTCGCCAGCATCGGGAAGAAGGTCATGATGATGACTACCGCCGCCTTCGACTGCCAGTCGAAGCCGAACCAGATGACCATGATCGGCGCGATGCCGATGATCGGCAGCGCCGAGACGAAATTGCCGACCGGCAAGAGGCCGCGACGCAGGAAGTCGACACGATCGGCCAGGATCGCGACGGCGAAGCCCGCCGCCGAGCCGACGACGTAACCGAACAGCACCGCCTTGAAGATGGTCTGGCGAACGTCCGCGGCGAGCACCGGCAGCGACGCGGCGATGCGCGCGCCGACCGCCGAGGGTGGCGGCAGGAGGATGAAGGGCACGCCGAAGCCGCGTGTCACGGCCTCCCAGAGGATCAGGATCCAGGCGCCGAAGATCGCCGGAATGAGCAGCCGCAGGACCGCGGCGGCCTCGCGCGAAGCCGGGCGCAGCGCGGAAAGCCGCGTGACGCAGGCCCAGGCGAGCAGCCAGTGCGCCGCGATCAGCAGGAAGAACGGTGCGCGCGCCTGCCCCTCGTTGCCCGACAGGGTGGAAACGAGGAACCAGGCGCCGGCATGGGCGGTGACGAACAGGATCGCGGCGACAGCCGCCTTCTTCTGGCGCAGCAACGCCGAAAACGCGCCGACGAGGGCAAGGATCGCGATCAGCATCACCGTCACGGTTGCGGGCGGATTGGCGGCGGCGTCGCCGAACATCGGCAGCCTGACCAGCGCCGCGATTGCCAGGATCGCCGCGACGACGGCTTGCCAGTTGCGCAACAACGGGCTCATGCCGGCCTCCCGCCCATTGCTCGGTTGACGATCCGCGAGACGATTTCGACCGCGAAGACCAGCAGCGCCGCCAGCACGGAACCCGCGACGAGCGCCGCCCACATGTCGATGGTCTGGCTGTAATAAGAGCCGGCGAGCAGCTTGGAACCGATGCCGGCGACCGCGCCGGTCGGCAGTTCGCCGACGATCGCGCCGACGAGGCTGGCCGCGATCGCCACCTTCATCGACGTGAAGAGATAGGGGATCGAGGCGGGCACGCGCAATTTCCAGAAGGTCTGGCCGAGGCCGGCATTGTAGGTCCGCATCAGGTCGAGATGCATGGCCTCCGGCGAGCGCAGGCCCTTCACCATGCCCACCGTCACCGGGAAGAACGACAGGTAGGTCGAGATCAGCGCCTTCGGCACGAGGCCGGTGATGTTGATGGCGCCGAGCACGACGATGACCATCGGCGCGATGGCGAGGATCGGCACGGTCTGCGAGGCGATGATCCACGGCATCAGGCTGCGTTCGAGCGATTTCACATGCACGATGCCGACGGCGATCGCGATGCCGAGCACGGTGCCGAAGGCGAAACCGGCAAGCGTCGAGGAGAGCGTCACCCACGAGTGATAGACGAGGCTGCGGTTGCTGGTCAGTTTCCGCAGGAAAGTGTTCTCGTAGAAATTGATCGCGATCTGGTGCGGCGCGGGCAGCGTGGGCTTGGCCTGGCGCATGGTCTTTTCCACCAATTGCCAAGTCGTCGAAACCTCGCCGGCGCGCTTGTCCATGTCGCGCTGCACCGACGCGTTCATGAAGACGGCCGCGACGTACCAGATGGCTACGATCGCCGCGACGACGGCGAGGACGGGAAGGATGCGGTGCTTCAGCATGTCGGCAGTGCCTCACTCCTCATAGGCGTGCCCTGCCCTCAATCCCTCGCGCACGCGGTGGGCGATCTTCAGGAACTCCGGCGTCTCGCGGATTTCGAGCGGCCGCTCGGACCCGAGGTCGCAGTCGATGACGTCGTGGATGCGTCCCGGGCGCGGGCTCATCACCACGATCCTGGTCGACAGGAACACCGCTTCCGGGATCGAGTGCGTGACGAAGACGACGGTCTTCTTCGTCGCCGCCCAGAGTTTCAGGAGTTGCTCGTTCAGGTGGTCGCGCACGATCTCGTCCAGCGCGCCGAACGGCTCGTCCATGAGCAGCATCTCCGGCTGCACGGCGAGCGCACGGGCAATCGAGGCGCGCTGCTGCATGCCGCCCGACAATTGCCAGGGATATTTCTTCTCGAAGCCGGCCAGATCGACCAGTTCCAGATTGTCGGAGACGCGCTTGCGCCGCTCCTCCGCGCTCAGGCCCATGACCTCCAGCGGCAAGGCCACATTGTCGGCGATCGTGCGCCAGGGAAACAGCGCCGCCGCCTGGAAGACATAGCCGTAGGCCCGCTTCAGCCGCGCCTCCTCCGGCGTCATCCCGTTGACCGTGATCGTGCCGCCGGTCGGCTTTTCGAGATCGGCGATGACGCGCAGAAGCGTGGTCTTGCCGCATCCCGACGGCCCGATCAGCGAGACGAACTCGCCCTTGTCGATCGACAGGTCGATATTCGACAGGGCGTGAACCGGCCCGTCATTGGTCTGGAATGTCAGGTTGAGCTGTTCTGCCCTGATGACTGCATTTCCGGTCAAGCCGCTTGACACTCCCAGGTCGCCCTTCACTGTTTTGCTACTCATCACGTTCATTCTTGTTGGCGCACTGCAAGCGCAGCGCGCATTCCTGTCCACCGCTTCGGCTATGGAGCCCCCAATGCCAAAATCATCCGCCCTTCCCGACTGCCGCAAAGTGCGGCCGCAGGCGACCTATGCCGGCAAGCAGGGATTTTCCTATTTCGAGGGCATCGCCCGCGAATCCGTCGGTTCTGACGCGATCTGCATGCATCTGCTGACCATCCCGCCGGGCGGCCGCGCCAGGGCCCACAAACACGACAGCCACGAGACGGCGATATACGTGCTGTCGGGAAAGGCGATCATGTATTGGGGCGAAAAGCTGGAGCACTGCATGGAAACCGCGGCCGGCGACATGGTCTACATCCCGGCCAACGTGCCGCACCTGCCGATCAACGACTCCGGCGACATCGTCACCGCGGTGATCGCGCGCACAGATCCCAACGAGCAGGAAAGCGTTACGCTGCTGCCCGAACTGGAATCGCTCGTGCCGTAGGGCATCGGCTTTGGCGGCTGCATTCCGCGCGCACAGATTCATGACGCCCCCTCGCGAATGCAACGGCCGGCGCACCCAGCCACGGCACGGTAGGTTAATGCCGCCACGATGCCGACCGGCGCAAAACACGCCGCGAGAAGAAGCACTCCATACAG
>JBAQHA010000164.1:0-14615 GCA_049288075.1 Oricola sp. | reverse complement strand
TCCTATATCTGTTCTCAAGGCCGGGAAATCCGGCTCCCGAAATCCAACCTCTTGAGGACAGAAGTGATGACGACCCCCCATTCCGCTTCCCGCAACTCGTTTACGCGCAAACTCGCCGCCGCCCTGATCGCGACGACGGTTCTTGCAACCGGCGTTACGGGCTTCACCGGCGCGGTGACGCTGCCGGCCCAGGCCGATGCGGTGCGTGTCGATACGCCGGCCAATGTTCCGAGCTTCGCTGACATCATCGAAAAGGTCTCGCCGGCCGTCGTGTCGGTCCGTGTCAAGTCGAACGTCCAGCCGGCTTCCGATTTCGGGCAGTTCGGCAGCCCCTTCGGCGGCCAGAATTTCGACCAGCTTCCCGACGATCATCCGCTGAAGAAGTTCTTCCGCGAGTTCGGCCCGCAGTTCAACGGCCCGAACGGCATGAGCCCAAATGATCGCCGCGCCCAGCGCCCGCAGCGCGCCCGTCCCGTCGCCCAGGGCTCCGGCTTCTTCATCTCCGAAGACGGTTACCTCGTGACCAACAACCACGTCGTGGACAGCGGCACGGAATATACCGTCGTCCTCGATGACGGCACCGAACTCGACGCCAAGCTGATCGGCGCCGATCCGCGCACCGACCTCGCCGTGCTGAAGGTCGATACCGACAATGAACTCACCTATGTCCAGTTCGCCGATGACGCCAAGGTCCGCGTCGGCGATTGGGTCGTCGCCGTCGGCAACCCGTTCGGCCTCGGCGGCACCGTGACCGCCGGAATTGTCTCGGCGCGCGGCCGCGACATCGGCGCCGGCCCCTATGACGACTTCATCCAGATCGACGCGGCCGTGAACCACGGCAACTCCGGCGGCCCGACCTTCAACCTCAATGGCGAGGTCGTTGGCATCAACACCGCGATCTTCTCGCCGTCGGGCGGCAATGTCGGCATTGCCTTTGCGGTACCCGCCTCGGTCGCCCAGGACGTGGTCAAGCAGTTGATGAAGGACGGCAACGTCCAGCGCGGCTGGCTCGGCGTGGCGATCCAGCCGGTAACGGACGATATTGCCGAATCGCTCGGCCTGAAGCGCACCATCGGCGCCCTCGTCGCCGACCCGCAGCAGGGCGGCCCCGGCGCCAAGGCCGGCATCAAGGCCGGCGACATCATCACCGCAGTCAACGGCAAGGAGATCAAGGATCCGCGCGAACTCGCCCGCGAGATCGCGGCGATCGATCCGGGCACCGAGGTCGACGTCACGCTGATGCGCCGCGGCAAGGAACAGACCGTGAGCGTAAAGCTCGGCGAACTGCCGCGCGAACAGGCGGCGTCGCCATCGCCGGACACGCAGGACCAGGCGCCCGATTCCGGGCTCGCCGATTTCGGCCTGACGGTCGCTCCGGCGGATGACGGCAACGGTGTCGTCGTCACCGGGGTCGATCCCGACAGCGCCGCCGCCGACGCAGGGATCAAGGTCGGCGAGAAGATCCTCGAGGTCAACAACGAGGCGGTCGCCTCGTCCGGCGACATCGAAACCCAGCTCAACGCGGTCGCCGAATCCGGCCGCAAGGCGGCGCTGATGCTGCTCGAGCAGAACGACACCAGCCGTTTCGTGGCGATGCCCGTCGAACGCGGCTGAGTTGATCCGTTTGCCTGCCCGGAAAATACCATGTCATCCCCCCGGGCAGACAACACTGGCGGCAGCAGGGCTTCCCCCTCAACCTGCTGCCGCCACCCGGTTCCGCTGCCGGACGGCTTTTCTTTCCCGTCCCGGCGCGCGATAAGCGAAATGATGAAAGTCCTGATCATAGAAGACGATGCCGAGGCCGCCGCCTATCTGAGGAAGGCGATGGACGAGGCCGGCCATTCGGCCGATATCGCCGGCAATGGCGATGACGGATACGCCATGGCCGATACCGGCATCTACGATGCGCTGGTGGTCGACCGCATGCTGCCCAAGCGCGATGGCCTGTCGGTGATCTCGGCGCTCCGCGCCAAGGGCGACATGACGCCGGCTCTGGTGCTGTCGGCGCTGGGCGAGGTCGACGACCGCGTGACCGGCCTGCGCGCCGGCGGCGACGATTATCTCACCAAGCCCTATGCCTTCTCCGAACTGCTCGCCCGTCTCGAGGTGCTGCTGCGCCGCCAGAACGGCGTCGAGCAGGAAACCCGCTACCAGGTCGGCGACCTGGTGCTCAACCGGCTTTCCCACGAGGTCAAGCGCGCCGACCAGGCGATCCCGCTGCAGCCGCGCGAGTACCGCCTGCTCGAATTCCTGATGCGCCACTCCGGCCAGGTCGTCACCCGCACCATGCTGTTGGAGAATGTCTGGGACTATCATTTCGATCCCCAGACCAACGTCATCGACGTCCACATCTCGCGCCTGCGTTCGAAGATCGAAAAGGGCTTCGACCGGCCGCTGCTGCACACGATCCGCGGCGCCGGCTATATGATGCGCGATTGATCGCCGCGCGATGAAACGGTTCTTCTCGGCTTTCAACACCACGGCGGCGCGGCTTTCCGCGCTCTATCTCGTGCTGTTTTCCGCCTGCGCGGTGTTCCTTGTCTTCTACATGACCGATTCGGCGGCGCGCTTTCTCGTCAACGAGACGCAGGAGGCGATCTCCGGGGAGGTGCAGAGCCTCGGCACCGTCTACCAGCGCAACGGCCTGCGCGTGCTGGTGCGCGAGATCGACCGCCGCGCCCGCCGCCCCGGCGCCAATCTCTACATCGTCGCCGACAATTCCGGCCGCATTCTCTCCGGCAACGTCATCGCGATCGAGCCGGGCGTGCTCGACCGGGAAGGCTGGACCGAACGGCCGTTCCTGTACGCCCGCTTCGGCGACGATATTGCCGTTCTCGACGACCCGGAACGCGCGCCGCACGCGCTTGCCCAGGTATTCGTCGTTGATTCCGGTATGCGCATTCTCGTCGGCCGCGACCTCGGGGAGCCGCAACGCTTCCGCGAGATCGTGCGGCGCGCGCTGATCACCGCGCTGGGCGTCATGGCGGCGGGCGGGTTCCTGATATGGTTCTTCGTCGGACGCCGCGCCTTGCAGCGCATCGACCGCGTTTCGGAGGCGAGCGCCCGCATCGTCGCCGGCGACCTGACGGGCCGGCTCCCGGTTTCCAGTTCCGGCGACGAGTTCGACCGCCTGTCGGAAAGCCTCAACACGATGATCGAGAAGATATCGAAGCTGAACGACGGTCTGCGCGACGTCTCCGATTCCATCGCCCACGATCTGAAGACGCCATTGACACGGCTGCGCAACCGCGCCGAGGCGGCGCTTGGCGGCGAGCATTCCGGCGGCGAATACCGCGCCGTGCTCGAAGACATGATCGGCGAGGCCGACCAGCTCATCAAGGTATTCAACGCGCTGCTGCTGATCAGCCGCGTCGAGGCCGGCTTCTCCAAGCAGAAACTCGACGACGTCGATCTCTCGGCGATCGCGGACGATGTGCTGGAACTCTACGAACCATTGGTCGAGGATGCGGGCATGACGCTGGTCAACGAGGTCGAGGGGCCGCTGCCGATAGCCGGCAAGCGCGAGCTGATCGGCCAGGCCGTGACGAACCTGATCGACAACGCGCTGAAATACGGCGCCAGGCCGGGCGGGACGATCACCATCTCGGCCGTCCGCGACGATGCGGCGCAGACGATCCGCCTTGCCGTTGCCGATCAGGGCGCAGGCGTGCCGGACGCCGACAAGGAACGCGTCAAGGGCCGTTTCGTGCGCCTCGACGAAAGCCGCTCCAAACCCGGCTCGGGCCTCGGTCTCAGCCTTGTCGAGGCGATCATGAGCATGCACGGCGGCTCGCTGTCGCTGGAGGACGCCCATCCCGGTCTCAAAGCCGTCTTGTCTTTCCCCGTTCCGAAGCCTTAGACCAGTCTCCATGGAATTGAATCGGTCTGCCAGCCATTGCGCGCAAGTGGCGGATTCGACTCGGCAATCGCGGAGGCGAGATTGGCGCAAGACGGCACGCTCTGGTTCGGCCAGCCGGCAAGGATACTGTATCCGGGCGATGCGGAGGCGGCAGCGAAGGCGCGGGCTTCGCTGATTGCCGCCGCCGAACGCGTTGGCGCCGAGCGGCTGACTGCGTTGGCGCGGAAGAGCGGGCCGCTCTGCGATTTCCTGGTCGCCGTCATGACGCTGTCGCCCTTTCTCTCCCACCAGATCGAACGCCAGCCCGCCGTGCTCGAAAGCCTGTTCGACGCACCGGCGCGCAAGCGGCTGGCCGAAATCGTCGACCGCACCGAGGCGATGCGCCATGGCGACGATTTCGCCGAAAGCGAGGCGGCGCTGATGGCGGCATTGCGCCGCGAAAAGGCGGCGCTGCATCTGCTCGTAGCGCTTGGCGACCTGTCGGGCGCCTTTCCGGTCGAGGAGACGACTTACTGGCTGTCGCGTTTCGCCGAGGTCTCGCTCGGAGCCGCGGCGGCGTGGATCCTGCGCGATGCCCATGGCACCGGCAAACTGGTCCTTGCCGATACGTCCGAGCCGGAAACGGGATCGGGCTGGATCATGCTGTCGATGGGCAAGCTCGGCGCGCACGAATTGAACTATTCCTCCGACATCGACGTGATCGTCCTGTTCGATCCCTATCCCCCGAAAGTCACATGGCCCGACCATTACATGATCGGCGAGACGATGAGCCGGATGACCCGGCGTCTGGTGCGCGTCATGCAGGAGCGCACCGGCGAGGGCTACGTCTTCCGCACCGATCTGCGCCTGCGCCCCGACCCGGGCTCGACGCCGCTGGCGATCTCGGTGGAGGCCGCACTGGTCTATTACGAGGCGCGCGGCCAGAACTGGGAACGCGCCGCGATGATCAAGGCGAAGCCGGCCGCCGGCGATCAGGAGGCCGCCGACCGCTTCCTTTTCGAAATGAAGCCCTTCATCTGGCGCAAGCATCTCGACTACGCGGCGATCGCCGACGTCCATTCCATCAAGCGCCAGATCCATGCCCACAAGGGCCACGGCAGGATCGCCATCGAGGGCCACAACGTGAAGCTCGGACGCGGCGGCATCCGCGAGATCTAGTTCTTCGTCCAGACCCAGCAGCTGATTTTTGGCGGGCGCGTGCCTGAACTGCGCGGCCGCGGCACGATCGCGATGCTCGACGAACTTGCCCGCCACGGCTCGATCCAGCCCGCGGCGGCGGAGACGTTGGCCGGCTGCTATCGGTTCCTGCGCCGCGTCGAGCACGCGATCCAGATGATTGGCGACGAGCAGACGCACAAGTTGCCCGCCGACGCCGCCGGTATCGAGCAGGTCGCGCGCCTGCTCGGTTATGACGGCGACGCGCCGTTCCGCGACGATCTTCTCAAGAACCTGCGCCTTGTGGAGACCCATTACGCCGCCCTGTTCGAGCACGAGGAGGGGCTGGGCTCGGAAGGCAATCTGGTCTTTACGGGCGGCGAGCCAGATCCCGACACGGTCGAGACCCTGTCGCGCATGGGATTCGAGCGGCCGAAAGACATCTGGCGCGTGGTCAGCCAGTGGCACATGGGCCGTTACCGGGCGCTGCAGTCGGCGCGCGCGCGCGAGCGGCTGACAGAGATCACGCCGCTGCTGCTCAAGACCTTCGGCGAGGGCGGTCACGCCGACGAGGGCGTGCTCGGATTCGACCGGTTCCTGTCCGGCCTGCCGGCGGGCATCCAGGTCTTCTCGATGCTGCAATCCAATCCCCGCCTGATCAATCTGCTCGTGTTGATCCTGTCGGCCGCGCCGCGCCTTGGCGGCATCATCACCGCCAAGCCTCTGGTATTCGACGGTATGCTCGATCCGGCCTTCTTTGCCGGCGCGCCGAAGAAGGAGGAGCAGCAGAGCCGGCTGGAGGACTTCCTCGGCGAGGCGCGCGCCTACGAGGAGACGCTCGACCGCTTGCGTATCTTCGCCGCCGAGCAGCGCTTCCTGATCGGCGTCCGTCTGCTGACCGGCAGTATCGAGGCGGCCGAAGCGGCCTGGGCCTTTTCCGATCTCGCCGAATTGATCCTCGAATATACACTGCGGGCCGCCGAGGCGGAACTCGCCGAAAAGCACGGAACGATCGCCGGTGCGCGCTTCTGCGTCGTCGGCCTCGGACGGCTCGGCTCGCGCGAGATGACGGCGGGCAGCGATCTCGACCTGATCCTGCTCTACGAGGTCGATGACGAGACCGCCGAGAGCGACGGGCCGAAGCCGCTCGTCGCATCGCAATATTTCGCCCGCCTGACCCAGCGCCTGATGGCCGCGCTCACGGCGCCCACGGCCGAGGGCGTTCTCTACGAGGTCGATTTCCGCCTCCGGCCCTCGGGCAACAAGGGCCCGCTCGCCACGTCCTTCGCCGCCTTCTCCCGTTATCAGCGGGGCGAGGCCTGGACCTGGGAGCACCAGGCGCTTGTGCGCGCGCGCACCGTGGCCGGCGATTCCGTCCTGCGCGACAAGGTGCGCGTCGAGCTTGATGCGATCCTGTCACTGCCGCGCGATGTCGAGAAGCTGAAGTCCGACATCGTGGCGATGCGCCATCGCTTGCTGAAGGAGAAGCCCGGCAGCGGTCCGTGGGATCTGAAGCTCGTCGAGGGCGGGTTGATGGACATTGATTTCATTGCGCAATTTCTCGTTCTTTCCGGCTTACCAATTAGTAATTTGAATGGTGGAGACGCCACGCATATCTTCAGGGTGTCCGGAAATGACCGGCTCGGCGAAGGTGACAAAGAGACCCTCCTGCGAGCCTTCTCGGATTATTCGGCGATCATGCAGTTGGTCCGCCTGTGCACGGAGAAGGGGTTCGACCCCGAAACCGCGCCGAAGGGACTGATCGATCGCTTATGTGCGGCAGGCGGGTATCCGAATCTGGAGACCATGCAGGCCGGTCTTGTGGAAACCGAAGGCGGGGTTGCGGAGATCTTCCGCTCCATCCTCGGGGATCCGCGTTCCGGATCGTGAGGGAAGCGCGACCTGGAGCGACTTGGCATCGGGGGTGACGAACGATGCAAAGGACGACCAGAATGAAGACCAATTCGAAAATCGCACTTCTCGTGGCGGGCGTAGCCCTGACCATGGCAGGTGTGGCCACCGCCTATGCCGACAACGGCCCGCGCGGCCAGATGCCCCGCGACGGCAGCGGCTTCCACCACGGCCGCGACATGCAGGGCGGTAATATGGGTCCCGGAAACATGGGCCCCGGAAACATGGGCCGCGGGAACATGGGTGTGGGCGGCGACGGTCCGGCCTTCGGCCAGATGTTCCAGCGCGCCGACAAGGACAATTCGGGCACGATCACCCCGGAGGAGTTCACGGCCGCATCGCCCTTCGCAATCGCCAGCGCCGATGCCAACAGCGACGGCAAGGTCAATGTCGACGAACTGACCGATTCCATGATGCGCGAAATGATGAAGCGCCGCGCCGAGCGCATGATCGAGCGCTTCGACACGGACAATGACGGCCAGATTTCCCTGGCCGAGATCGAGAACAGCCAGAAGAAGATGTTCGACAGCATCGACATCGACGGCTCCGGCGCGATCGAGCAGGACGAGCTTTCGCAGCAGCGCGGCGTGCGCGACGGGGGCAGGGGAATGGGTGATGGCCAGGGCTTCCATCATCGTCAGGGCGGCTTCGGCCGCAATTAGAAGCCCCTATTGCGATCTCCAGTGACGGGCCGGTTCTCCGGCCCGTTTTTTTATGAGGCGAGCCTTTGCTCTTGCGCCTCGTGATGGGCGTGCTCGCCGCCGCAGGGGATCCGCACCGCGACTATGGTGCCGATGCCCGGCTTGGAGCGGATCTTCAGCGTCCCGCCATGCAGTTCGGTGAGCGACTTGGAGATTGCCAGCCCGAGGCCGGAACCGGTGTGATTGCGCGTCATCTGGTTCTGCACCTGCTCGAACGGCCGTCCGAGCCGTTTCAGCGCCGCGGGCGGAATGCCGCATCCCGTATCCTCGATCGACACCTGCACGGCGCCGCGAACGGTCTTGGCCCGGATACGGATGCGGCCGCCCTTGCCGGTGAACTTCACCGCGTTCGACAGCAGGTTGATGACGATCTGCTTCATCGCCCGCTTGTCAGCGAAGATGCGCATGGTCTCGTCGATCGACTGCTCGACGGCGATTTCCTTTTCTTCCGCCTGGATCGCCACCATTTGCAGCGTCTCGTCGATCAGCGGCGCGAGGTCGAGCATGCCGCGTTCGAGCTGCATCCGCCCGGCCTCGATCTTCGACATGTCGAGGACATCGTTGATGACGCCGAGCAGGAACGTGCCGGATGCGTGGATGTCGCCGACATATTCCTCATAGCGATCCGAGCCGAGCGGGCCGAACATGCCCGACTGCAGGATTTCCGAGAAGCCGATGATGGCGTTCAGCGGCGTGCGCAACTCGTGCGACATGTTGGCGAGGAAACCGGATTTCGCCTTGTTGGCGGCTTCTGCGCGGTCGCGGGCCTCCAGGTACTTGGCGTTCAGCTCCTCCAGTTCCCCGGCCTTCTGCAGTGACGCCTTGCGGGCGATCGACAGGTCGTGGATCGTCGCCATCAGCCGGCGCTCGCTCTCGATCAGCCGCTCCTGGTGCAATTTGAGCTGCGTGATGTCGGAGCCGACCGAGATGGTGCCGCCCGAGGAGGTGCGGCGCTCGTTGACCTGCAGCCAGCGCCCGTCGGCGATCTGGCGCTCGAAGGTCTGCGCCTCGTCCTGGTTCCTCGGGTTCGGGATGCGCTTCTCGCTGACCAACGCCCGCATCATCGCATTGATCGCCGCGCGCGGCGTGCCGGTGGCGACGGCATCGGCGGGCAAGCCATTATATTCCTGGAACTTGGTGTTGCAGAGCACCAGCCGGTCCGCGTCGTCCCACAGCGCGAAGGATTCCGACGTGTTCTCGATCGCTGCGCGCAGGTTCTCGTTGGCCTGGGCGTTTTCGGCGGCAAGCCGTGTCTGTTCGGTGACGTCGACGGCGATGCCGATCAGGTGCACGCCGGTCGAACTCTTCTCCACCAGTTCGGTGCGAATGCGCATCCAGCGGAAGTGCCCGTCGGCGTGGCGCATGCGGAACAACTGGTCGACGCGGCGGATTTCCTGCGCGGCGGCGCGCTTGGCGAGATCGAACAGGTCGATGTCGTCGGGATGGATCAGTGAACGGACCTCGCCGAAGGACAGGATGTCGTCGCTCGCCTCGTAGCCCAGCATGTCGAACATGGAGCGCGACCAGTAGATGCGGCCGCGCGCCAGATCCCAGTCCCACAATCCGCAACGGCCGCGCGTCAGCGCCAGATCGACGCGCTTCTGCGCCTCGCAATAGGTCTCGTCGGCCTGCTGGGCGCGGGCGGCCTGGCCGAAATAGGCGTATAGCAGCACGAGCAGCAGCGAGGAGGACGCCACGAACAGCGTGACGTTGAGCGACAGCCGCTTGCGCCACGACGCGTAGAGATCGCGCTCGGCCTGCATCACCGCGATGACGGCCTCGCCTTCGCCGTCCTTGCCGAGTTTGACCACGGAAGCCAGATGCGCAATGCCGCCGAGCGTCACCTGCTGCACGCCGGCGCCGGCGCCGAACAGGAACAGCGCCTGCGCGCCGGTCAGTTGCGCCTGCAGGTTGGCGCCGATGAGATCGTTGCGGTGGCCGCGTTCGCCGATCACCCTGCCTTCGCCGTCGGTGACGACCACGAACCGTCCGTCGTATGTCGCTTCCTCGGGCAGGGCGCGGAACAGCACCTGTTCGAACTGCGCGCCCGTGGTCGGCTCGAAGCCGTTCTGGCGCGCCGTATCGACGGCCGTCCTGGCGGCGCCGGTGATCAGCGAAAGGTAGAGAGTGCCATCATGGCCGGCTTCGGCGCGGTCCGTCATCAGCGCCATGGCGCGGGCGAGAAACACCACGCCGAGGAAGATGACGATCAGGACGGGAATTGAGCGCTTCAGCAGCGGCTCGATCGCCTCGAGCCTCGAATAGGCGGGACCGGCCAGGAAGCGAGCGTGGCCCGACATGGCAGTCGACGTGGAATGATCCATTCCCGCAATTGACAAAATCCGTCCCTCCGGCGCCCTAAGGCGTCCGTTCTGGCCTCCCCAAAGGCCGCGCAATCATCGCTTTTTTAATGAACATGATCCGGATACCGTACTTCCGAATCATCCATAATGAATCAAAAGTGATTCGGGCTGTCCACCCGTTAAACAGTAAATTTTCCGTATTTCTGCGGTAGACCTTACGAAACGTCAGTTTAGGCCCCTCCGAAGCGCCTGTCAGCGCTTCGGCGTTCCTGTTTCGTGCACGTGGCGTTGCCAGTCGCGGCCCCGGTGCTCCGCCACGCGCCGCACTGCGTCCCGCGAAATCGTGTCTCCTGTGCCCCTTGCCGGCGCGGTGTCGAGCATGCCGATATCGCGTTGCAGACTGGTCGAGAGGTCGCGCGGATCGAGAAGCGGCCGGCCGCCGCTGCGGCGCGGAAACCGCGCCAGCAGGCCGTTCCAGAAGGCATGCGCGCGCGGCCAGAAGCCGCCATGGGAAAGGGCAGTCATGGTTGGTATCTTCTCGGACAAGGTCGATGCGGTCGAAAATCGCGCCTTTCGGCTTGAAATTCCAGTTCAAATACGCGACTGATACATAAAGAGTCCTTATGCATGTCGCACTCGAACCTTCCTCCGCTGGCCGCTCTGCGCGCTTTCGAGGCCGCCGCCCGCCGCCTGAGCTTCACCCGGGCCGCAGAAGAACTCGGCATGACCCAGGCCGCCGTTAGCTATCAGGTGCGGTTGCTGGAGGAGAAACTCGGGGCATCGTTGTTCCTGCGCCGGCCGCGCAAGGTCGAACTGACCGAGGCGGGCCTTCGCCTCTCGATTCGGGCGAGCGAAGCCTTCGACATCCTTCGCGACGCGGTCGACGCGGTCGCCGGGCGCGCCGACGATACTCTGGTCATTTCCTGCAACACGACCTTCGCCACGACGTGGCTCGCGACGCATATCGGCGACTTCCAGATGTGCAACTCGTCACTGGCTGTGCGGATGATCCCTTACAATCGCGGCAATGGCTTCGGCGAGGACGACAGCGACGTCGCCATCGTCGCCTGCGCCCCCGTCGATCCGAAGATGCGCCGCCACACCCTGATCCGCGGCGGTTTCACGCCCATGCTGAGTCCGGCGCTGGCCGAGACGATCGGCGGCGTGCACGAACCGGCGGACCTGCTCAGGCTGCCGATCATCGATCCGAACGATCCATGGTGGGGGCACTGGTTCGCGGCGGCCGGCATTCCCGATTCCGGGTTGCGGCGCGGTCTCGCCAACGAGATGGGCGCGCAGGTGCTCGAAGCCAACCGCGCGATCGCCGGGCAGGGGGTGGCGATCCTTACTCCGTTCTTCTACCAGGACGCGTTGCGCCGCGGCGCATTGCTCCAGCCCTTCGACCTCGTTTGCGATATCGGCGTCACCTGGGATCTGGTCTATCCCGAGCCACGCCGCAACGCGCCGAAGATCCGTCTGTTCCGCGACTGGATCCTGTCGCAAATGCCGGACGCGGGCGAATAACCCGGCTTCAGGCCAGCGTCCGGTCTAGGATGTCGCGCACGTCGCGCGACAGATGCTGCCGCGAGGCGAGCGCCGCCATCGCCGTGCGCGCCTGTTCGCGCCGGCCGGACTCCAGGTTCTTCCACGAGCGCATCGCCGTCAGCAGCCGGGCCGCGACTTGCGGGTTGGTCGAGTCGATACGCCTGATCGACTGGCACAGGAACTGGTAGCCCTCACCGTCGGGGCGGTTGAAGCCGGTCGGATTGCCGGTCGAGAACGCCCCGACGAGCGAGCGCACCCGGTTCGGGTTATCCCACGAGAAGCCCGCATGCGCCGTCAGCGTTTTCACCGTGTCGAGCGCCTTCGCGCCGGGCGCGGTCGCCTGGATCATGAACCACTTGTCCATGACGATCGGCTCGGAGCGGAATTCCGCCTGGAAGGCGTTGAGCGCGTCGAGCGTTTCGTCGGCGCGCGGCGCCAGATGCGCCATCAGCCCCAGCGCATGCGCCCGGTCGGTCATGTTGTCGGCCTCGGCGAAGGCCTTGGCCGCGCGGCCGATGTCGTGGTCGGCATGGCACAGATAGGCGAGCGCGATGTTGCGCAGTGACCGCTTGCCGGCGCTTGCCGCGTCCGGCGAATAGGGACGCGCCGGCTCAAGTCCGTGGAATAGTCGCGCGAACACCCGTTCCGCCGCTTGGCCGAGTTGCCGCGAGGCGGCCATGTGGGCGGCGTGGATGGCGTCCGGATCGATGTCGTTGCCGATCTCGCGCGCGATGTCGTTCTCGCTCGGCAGCGTCAGGCAGAGCGCGCGGAAGGCGTGTTCGTAGGTCTCGTCGGCCGCGATCGCCGCGAAGATGTCGCAGGTGGCGTCGTCGAAGACGTTCGTCTGCGCGTCGGCGGGCTTGCCAGCCGCCTGCTTCATCTGCCGCACGACCAGCGCCGACAGCGCCTGCCAGCGGCCGTATTCGTCCGGGTCGTTGCGGGCGAGAAAGGCTAGCTCGGCGTCGTCCGGCTCGGGATAGACCGTCACAGGCGCCGAGAAGCCGCGCAGCAGCGAGGCGACCGGGCGTTCGGCAACGCCGTCGAACACGATCTCGTGCTTCGGCTGGCGCAGATGGATGACGTCGCCGGTCACCGACGCGCCCGACACCGATGTCCACCCCATGTCCCCGGCGCCCGCGCCGACGAGGCCGAACTTGACGGGGATGTGCATCGGCTGGTGCGGAGCGCCGTCGATCGGCGGCTTCAGCCGCTGCTCGATGGTCAGCGTAAAGCGTTTTTCGTCCGCGTCGTATTTCTCTGAAACGAGGAGGTTCGGCGTGCCCGGCTGCTCGTACCACAGCGAGAACTGCGTCAGGTCGACGCCGCTGGCATCCTCGAAGGCGCCGATGAACTGCTCGATCGTCGCCGCTTCGCCGTCATGGCGCTCGAAATAGAGGTCGAGCCCCGCCCGGAAACTCTCCGGCCCGAGGATGGTGCGGATCATCCGCACGACCTCCGAACCCTTCTCGTAGACCGTCGCCGTGTAGAAGTTGTTGATCTCCGAATAGCGGCGCGGCCGCACCGGATGGGCGAGCGGGCCGGCGTCCTCGGGGAACTGGTGCGCCTTCAGGAGCTTCACCTCGGCGATGCGCTTGACCGTGCGCGACCGCTGGTCCGCGGAGAACTCGTGGTCACGGAAGACCGTCAGCCCTTCCTTCAGGCAGAGCTGGAACCAGTCGCGGCAAGTGATTCTATTGCCGGTCCAATTGTGGAAATACTCGTGCGCTATGATCGCCTCGATGTTGGCGTAGTCGGCATCCGTCGCGGTGCGCTCGTCGGCGAGAACGTATTTGTCGTTGAAGACGTTGAGACCCTTGTTCTCCATCGCGCCCATGTTGAAGTCGGAGACGGCGACGATCATGAACACGTCGAGATCGTATTCGCGCCCGAAGGCTTCCTCGTCCCACTGCATCGAGCGCTTCAGCGCGTCCATGGCATAGGCCGCGCGCGGTTCCTTGCCATGTTCGACATAGATTTCCAGCGTCACGTCGCGGCCCGACATGGTCTTGAACGTGTCGCGCACCACGCCGAGATTTCCGGCGACGAGCGCGAAAAGATAGGACGGCTTCGGAAACGGATCGTGCCAGACCGCGTAATGCCAGCCATTGTCGAGCACGCCGGCTTCGATCCGGTTGCCGTTCGACAAGAGCAGCGGCGCGTCCTCGGTGCGCGCCTCGATGCGCACTGTGTACACGGACAACACGTCCGGACGGTCGAGGAAATAGGTGATGCGGCGGAAACCCTCGGCCTCGCACTGGGTGCAATAGGTCCCGGTGGAGCGGTAAAGCCCCATCAGTTGCTTGTTGGCCGACGGGTTGAGTTGCGTCTCGAGCTCGATCGTGAACGTGTCATCCGCCGGTAATTCGCCGATGACAAGCTGTTCCGGCGAGGCGGTGTATCCGTTCTCCGCCAGAGTCTCGCCATTGACTTTGACGCCGGCGAGCACAAGCTCGTCGCCGTCGAGTTTCAGCGGCGTGTCGGCCGGCACACCGGCGCGGCGGCGGATGGCGAGTTTCGCGCGCACGACCGTCGCTTCCGGCTCGAGCGTGAAGGCGAGATCGGTGGTCTCGATCAGGTAGTCGCTCTGCCGGTAGTCTTCGAGGCGAATGACGGTTCCGGTTTCGGTGCGCATGGCGATGTCCTGTCTCGCGGGATTTTTATCGCCCCGAGCCGGGCGAAATTTGTATACATGGCGGTCGAAGCGCTCGACTTTCGGGCCGCATCACATATGTTTGCGCGAGCGGGGCCGTTCGGCCAGCAACCGCGCTCGACCGACATGGCGGATCAGGGGATTGAAATCAAGATGAATGTCGCGCCTCCGAAATTCGGGTCCAAATCGCTTATCGGCGCCTCCGTCCTGCGCAAGGAGGATGATGCCTTCATTCGCGGCAAGGGCTGCTACACCTCCGACATCCGCAAGGAAGGGATGCTGGAAGGCTTTGTCGTCCGCTCGCCCGTGGCGAACGGCTCCTTCACGATTCGGTCCGTCGAGGACGCGGCCTCCGCGCCGGGCGTCCACCTTGTGATGACAGCCGACGACATCGCTCATCTCGGCACCCTTACGGCCGTTGGCATGCGCCCCGGCCCGGACGGCAAGACCGCGCCCTACCGGCCGATCCCGGTTTTGGCAAAGGACCGCGT
>JBAQHA010000163.1:0-3907 GCA_049288075.1 Oricola sp. | reverse complement strand
CTCGTGGTTGGAGGCGGCGCAGATCACGGCGTCGATTTCCTTCGCGGTGCGGCCGGCCTGCTTCAAGGCGATTCCGGCGGCGGCCAGCGCCATCTCGGCCATGGCGGAGAGTTCCTCGTCGGAGCGCTCGCGCAGCACCGGATGCATGATTTCGGGATCAAGCGTTCCGGTCTTGTCGAGGACGTAGCGGCTCTCGATGCCGGACGCCTTGACGATGAAGCCCTCGTCGGAATGGGGCACCGGCTCGCGCTCGCCACGGGCGATTTCCTCCGCGTGGAGCGCATTCTGCCGGTCGGCCCAGGCGTTGAAGGCGGCGACGAGTTCCGCGTTGGAGATCGTCTGCTCCGGCGTGAACACGCCCGTTCCGGATATCGATACCGTTTGCATGAGGACCCGCGTCTTACGATGATCGTGCGGCGGAATAGGACGTCCGCGGCAACAGTTCAATGCAAAACAGCGGTTCCGGCACGGTCAGAACGGATTGACAGCCTTGGCCATGCGCCGGACGCCGACAATGGCGGCATTGCCGAGGCGCATGGTCTCGTCGGCGGCCTGGCCGATGGGTTTCGTGATCGTCTCGCGCCGCGGCGCCATTGCGGCGATCGTCGAGGCGACATGGGCGAGATAGTCGGTCTCCGCCACGTCGGCGGCGGAAGCATCGACGGCGACACCGCCCGAAGCGGTATTGGCCGCGGCATCGGCGACGGCCTCCGCCGGCGCCGCCGGTTGAGCGGGCCTGTCCGCGACCTCGACCCGCGGCGCGCAGACGGCGACCACGGCCGGATATTCGGCGTCCCGGCTCGTTTCCAGGAACGCGTCGGACGCCGCGGAGCAGGCCTGGATGGTCTCGAAACGCTGGTCGGAGGCCTTGAGATACTCGCATTGCGTACCGGTGTCGTCGCAGCCGAGCAGGCTCAAAACGATCAGCGCTTCCTGGACAGCCATCGCGAAATCTCCTTTTGCATCATCCGGTTAGATGGCAATTGAAGCAGTCTCGCGGCAACAATCGGGCGATCATGGGGCGAGCCGCTATAAGGGCCAGACCAGCAGGATGACGGGAATGGCGATCGCGAGCACCAGAAGTTCGAGGAAAATGCCCATGCGCCAGTAATCGCCGAAGCGGTAGCCGCCGGGGCCCATGATGATGGTGTTGTTCTTGTGTCCGATGGGCGTCAGAAACGCGCAGGACGCGGCGACCGCGACGCCGATCAGGAAGGGATCGGGATTGACGTCGAAGGCCCGGGCGACGCCGAGGCCGATGGGCGCGGCAATCAGGGCGGTGGCGACATTGTTGAGGAAATCCGACAGCGTCATGGTGACGACCATCAGCACCGCGAGCACGACCCATACGGGGGCGCCGTGGGTGTTGGCGACGATGGTCTCGGCGATGAGCCTGGTGCCGCCGGAATCCTCCAGCGCGAAGCCCAGCGGAATGAGCGAGCCGAGAAGCACGATCACCCGCCAGTCGACCGCCTCGTAGACTTCCGTGCCGCTCAGCAGACCCATCAGCACGTAGGAGACGACGACGAGGCCGAGCGCGATGTCGAGCGACACGAGGCCGAGCACGGACGCAGCGATGGCGGCGATGAAGGCGCCGATGGCCAAGGTCGCCTTGCCGCGCTGGAGCAACTGCGTCCTGCCCTCGGCGAGCGGCAGGACGCCGAGCCAAAGGGCGATATCGGCGAGGCGATCCTCCGGCCCGAGCAGCAACAGCACGTCGCCCGGCTGGATCGTCAGGTTGCGGACGCGCTCGCGGAAGCGCCGGCCGGAACGCGAGACGCCGAGCAGCGTGACGCCGTGGCGGTATTGCAGGCGCAGGTCCATCGCCGAGCGTCCGACGATGCGCGAATTGTCGGTGACGATCGCCTCGACAAGCGTCAGCGACGGGCCGGCGAGACCGGCATTGTGCTTTTCCGAGCCGGAGAAATCGAGATCGGCGGCGCCCATGAAGGCCTCGATGGATTTCGGGTCGCCCTCCAGTACGAGGAAGTCGCCCTTTGCAAGCGTCTCGCTGCGCGAAAAGCCGGACAAGCGCTTGCCGCGGCGCACAAGGCCGATGACGGCGATGTCGTGGTCGTTGGCAAGGGAATAGAGTTCGTGCACCTGCAAGCCGGCAGATTTCGAGCCGTCCTTGACACGGGCCTCGGCGACATAGAGGCCGGCGTCCTCGCCGGCCTTCACCGGCGCGGCGCGGTCATGGGCCGGGATCAGCCGCCAGCCGACAAGCGCGACGAAGGCAATGCCGGCGGCCGAGACGGCGAGGCCCACGGGCGTGAAATCGAACATCGAGAAGGGCTCGCCGAGCGCGCGGGCGCGGTATTGCGCGATGACGATGTTGGGCGGCGTGCCGATCAGCGTGATCATGCCGCCGAGGATGGTGGCAAACGACAGCGGCATCAGCGTCAGCGAGGCGGAACGCTTCGCCTTCGCCGCGGCTTCGAGATCGAGCGGCATCAGCAGCGCAAGCGCGGCGACATTGTTGATGACGGCGGAGAGCGCCGCGCCGACGAGCGCCATGACGGCGATATGGACCGGCATCGTCCGGTCGGGCCTGACGACAAGCTTGGCGATGCGCTCGACGGCGCCGGAGTTGACGAGGCCGCGCGAGACGATCAGCACCAGCGCGATGATGACGACGGCGGGATGCCCGAAGCCCTCGAAGGCGGCCTCCGGATCGACATGGCCGGCGATGACGGCGACGAGCAGCGCGCAAAACGCCACGAGATCGTAGCGGATGCGGCCCCAGACGAAGAAGACGAAGGCGATCGCGAACAGGGCGAAAAGGAATATCTGGTCGCCGGTCATGCCACTCCCCTGTCTTTACGGCCCGCGTGAGTGCAGGAACGGCCGGCGCGAAGCTTGGTTCCGCGCAGGCTCCTGCCGGAGGTCAGATACAACGGCCGCCATCGACCTCGAGCGCGACGCCGGTGATGAACTCGGCCTCGTCGGAGGCGAGCCACAGGGCCGCATTGGCGATGTCGAGCGGCGTGGACAGCCGGCCGAGCGGGATCGAGGCGCGGAACATCTCGCGTTTCTCCGGCGTGTCCTCGCCCATGAACTGCGCCAGCATGCCGGTTTCGCCGGCGACCGGGCAGAGGCAGTTGACGCGGATGTTCCTGGGCGCGAGTTCGACGGCCATGGACTTGGTGGCGGTGATCGCCCAGCCCTTGGACGCGTTGTACCAGGTGAGACCCGGACGCGGGCGGAGGCCGGCCGTGGACGCGGTGGTGATGATCGATCCGCCGCCCTGCTTCTCCATCACCGGCACGACGGCGAGCGCGGCGAAATAAATCGCCTTCATGTTGACCGCGAAGATGCGGTCGAAGGATTCCTCGCCGACGCCGAGCATGTCGCCGTTGCGGTGGGTATAGCCGGCATTGTTGACCATGATGTCGATACGGCCGAAACGGGCGAGCGCGGTCGCGGCCATGCGGTCGACATCGGCCCGGACCGAGACGTCGCAGGCAACCGCCACGGCGCTGTCGCCGATCGAGGAGGCGACGACATCGGCGCGGTCGCCGTTGAGGTCGGCGACGATGACGTTCGCGCCCTCCTCGGCGAAACGCCGCGCCATGCCTTCGCCGAAGCCGGAGGCCGCGCCAGTGACGATCGCGGTCTTGCCCTGAAGTCTGGTCATGCTCGCCCCTCAGCCGTGATTGATGATGGTGGACTTTGTCGCCGACATGTCCATCAGCGCCTCGAAGCCCTTCTCGCGGCCGTGGCCCGACTTCCGGAAGCCGCCGAAGGGCAGTTCGACGCCACCGCCGGCGCCGTAGCCGTTGACAAAGACCTGACCGGCGCGGACCCGTTTGGCGACGCGGTGCTGGCGGCCGCCGTCCTTCGTCCAGACGCCGGCGACGAGGCCGTAATCGGTGCCGTTGGCGAGCCGGACGGCGTCCTCCTCCGT
>JBAQHA010000162.1:0-2605 GCA_049288075.1 Oricola sp. | reverse complement strand
GCCCCGCCGACACTCAATCTCGACAATCCCGATGTAGAAACCGCCATCGATCTCGTGCCGCACGTCAAGCGCGAACGCGAGATCAATGTCGCCTTGTCAAATTCCTTCGGTTTTGGCGGAACGAATGCCTCGCTGGTGCTGCGCCGTTACAGCGCGTGACCGCAACCGCAAGTTTTCGCCATAATCATTTACCATCGGTTTCCGCTGGCGGTACGCTGGACGTAACGGCGAACGGCAAACCGGCCAGGGGCTGAATGGCACGTACCCGCGAAACACCTTCGCGGCGTGCGGGCACCGAACACAAGGTTTCGATGTGAGCACCGAGCACCAATTTGGGCGCAGACCGATGCCCCCCGACGAAACGGGCTCCGCGCCGTTTCAGCGCAACGATCGCATCATTCCGCAGTCGCCGCGACAGGCCCTGCGCACCGAAGCGGCTGTCGGCCCGCCGCCGCGTCGTCGCGCCAGGGCGGCGCGCAGCCAGGTCGTCGTCTTCTTCAATTTCCTGCTGACCCTGGTTGTCCTGTCGATGGTCGTGACCGGTGGTGCGATCTATTACGGCAAGGTCCGCTTCGAGGAGCCGGGCCCGAACGCGCTTCCCGTCACGCACACCGTGCGTCCGGGCGCGAGCATCGGCCAGATCGCGTCAAGCCTCGAAAGCCGGGGAATCGTCACCAATGCCCGCATCTTCGAGGCTGGCACGCGCGTTTACGGCCACGAGAACGACATGAAGGCCGGCGAGTACGAGTTCAAGGCGCATGCTTCCATGAAGGAGATCATGGACCTCCTCGTCTCGGGCCGGTCGATCCTTCATCCGTTGACCGTCATCGAGGGCACCACGGTCACCCAGGCGCTCAGGCGCGTCGCCGAGAACGAGTTTCTGACCGGCGACATGCCGGCCGAGGTGCCTGCCGAGGGCATGCTTGCCGCCGACACGCAGAAATTCTCGCGCGGCACCACCCGCGCCGAGATCGTGGCGTCCATGCAGGCTCAACAGAAAGCAATGATCGAGGAGATCTGGGCCAATCGCGCCCCGGACCTGCCGCTCAAGGACATCAACGAGTTCGTCACGCTCGCGTCCATCGTCGAGAAGGAAACCGGGGTTCCGGGCGAGCGCTCCCGCGTCGCCGGCGTCTTCGTCAACCGCCTGAAACAAGGCATGAAGCTGCAATCCGACCCCACGGTGATCTACGGCCTGTTCGGTGGCGAGGGCAAGCCGGCGGATCGCCCGATCTATCGCTCCGACCTCGACAAGCCCACGCCCTACAACACCTATGTCAATGGCGGGCTGCCGCCCGGGCCGATCGCAATTCCCGGCCGCGCGGCGCTCGAGGCGGTAGCCAATCCTTCCGTCACGGACGAACTGTATTTTGTCGCGGACGGCAGCGGCGGGCATGTCTTCTCCAAGACGCTCGAGGAGCATAACGAGAACGTGCGCCGCTGGCGCGAAATCGAGAAGAAGCGCGCCGAGGAAGCGGGTCAGTCGACCGAGGGCGTCGAGGAACTGCCGGCGCAGAATTGATGCCGCGCCGGCTGGAAACGGCTGCGGCAGGCGGCGGCCAACAGGGGGGCTCATGACCGGCGTACAGAGCATGACCGGCTTCGCCAGCGCGACCCGCAGCGCCGCGGGTCTCGAAGTGGCCTGCGATATCCGCTCCGTCAACAACAAGGGGCTCGACGTGCGCCTGCGCGTTCCGGCGGGCCTTGAGGCGCTCGAACCGTCGATAAAGAAGCTTATCGGCGACCGGATCGCCCGGGGAAGCATTCAGATCCAGCTGACCGCGAAATCGGCCGCCGAGGCGATGGCGCCCGCGTTCGACGAGGCGCGTTTCCGCGCGCTCGCCGAGACGGCTATCCGGCTGGCGCTGCAGAACGGTATCGCGCCGCCGAGCGCCGACGGGCTGCTTGCCATTCGTGGCGTCGTCATGACTGACGAAGCGGAAGGCCGCTTCGATGTCGAAAGGGCCGGCGAGATATGCCTTGCGACCGTCGCCGAGGCGCTCGATGCGCTGGTGGAGGCCAGGAACCATGAGGGCGAGGCGCTGCGCGCCATCCTGACTGCCCATGTGGAAACGATCGCGATCCTGACCGGCCGAGCCGAATCCGATCCGGCCAGCCAGCCCGCGGCCATTCTCGCCCGCCTGAAGGAACAGGTCCTGGCCCTTCTGGAAGCGGCGGCGACGTTCGATGAAGCCCGCCTTCATGCCGAGGCGGCGCTGCTGGCGACCAAGGCCGACATTCGCGAGGAGATCGACCGGCTGAAGGCCCATGTCGCGTCGGCCCGCAAGATGCTGGGCGAGGGCGGCGCGGTCGGCCGCAAGCTCGATTTCCTGGCGCAGGAGTTCAACCGCGAATCCAACACCATCTGCTCCAAGTCGACATCCGCCGCCCTGACGGCGATCGGGCTTGACCTCAAGGCCGTGATCGATCAGTTCCGCGAGCAGGTTCAGAACTTGCAATAGGCCCGCAATGACGTCCGATCAATCGAAAGCCGCTTATCCCTCCGAACGCATCCGCCGCCGCGGCCTGATGCTCGTCCTGTCCTCGCCCTCGGGCGCCGGCAAGTCGACCATCGCGCGCAACCTTCTGGAGACCGATTCCGGTC
>JBAQHA010000161.1:0-22136 GCA_049288075.1 Oricola sp. | reverse complement strand
TACGCGCTTCCGGTGATGGCGGACTGCCAGTTCGCCGCGCTGGTGTGCGGCGCTCATCCCTACAAGCTCGCCCAGCTGCACTGGCACGCCTCGCCGTTCGAGACGCTGCTCGAGAAGATGGGCATCGACTGGGAAAAGGCGAAAGCCGAATTCGAAAACTACCTGGGCGACGTCAAGGCCGGCAAGATCGAGACACTCTACGATCCCAAGCGCGCCATCACGTCCGGTCCGGGCTATGTCAAACCGAAAGCTCTGGCAGGGGAGGCGAAATGACCAAGCCGGTACTCATCGTTGGCGGCGGACCCGCCGGTCTTTCGGCTGCGCATGCGCTTGCATCGGCCGGCCAGAAAGTGGTTCTCGTCGAGAAGGAAGATCGTCTCGGCGGCGCGCCGATCCTGTCCGGATACGCGAAGCTGGTGCCTTCCCATGAATGGGCCAAGGACGCGATCGGCGGTATGGTCAACCGCGTCGAAGGCAACAAGTTCGTCGAAGTGCACCTCGATACGACCGTCGAAAAGTTCGACGGCAATCCCGGCAACTTCACGGCCAAGCTGAAGAACGGCAAGACCATCGAGGCGGGCGCCACGATCCTGACGACGGGCTTCACGCATTTCGACAGCGTCAACAAGCCGGAATGGGGCTTCGGCACCTATCCGGACGTCGTCACCACGACGCAAGTCGAGCAGATGTTGTCTTCGGGCAAGGGCGTCAAATGCCCGTCGGACGGGCGCGAGCCGGATCGTGTGGCGATCCTTCTTTGCGTCGGTTCGCGCGACCGCCAGATCGGCCGCGAATGGTGCTCGAAGATCTGTTGCACGGTGTCGGCCAACATCGCGATGGAAATCCGCGAGTCGCTGCCCAACTGCAACGTCTACATCTACTATATGGATATCCGCACCTTCGGCCTTCTGGAGGGGCCCTATTACTGGGAAAGCCAGGAAACGCACCACGTCAAATACATCAAGGCGCGTATCGCCGAGGTGACGTCCGACGGAAAGCGGCTGCTGGTGAAGGGCGAGGACACTCTGGTCAAGCGCCCGATCTCGATTCCGTTCGACATGGTCGTTCACGCCGTCGGCATGGACCCGAACGTCGACAACATGACGATATCGGCCGTGTTCGACGTCAAGCTCAACAAGTACGGCTATGTCGACAAGCCGTCGAGCTATGCCCATCTGGCCGAGACCAATCGTCCGGGCGTATTCGTCGCGGGCTCGGCGACCGGTCCGGAAACCATCGACGACTCCATCGCGCAGGGCCAGTCGGCCGCCATGGCCGCGCTCAACATGGTCCGCAATCCGGTTATGGAGGCGGCCGAGTAATGTTCGGTCTTGCCCGCAAACCTGCGGCGGCGCCCGTTGCGAAAGGTCCTGTACTGGACCTGTCGGGTCCGCGGCTGCGCAGGGCGCTCGAACATCTGATCGAGTCGGCGGAACCGACCGGCGGGGTCGAGCGCTATGTCAGCGCGCTCGTATTGAAGGCCTCCCTTTTCGACGAAATCCTCGGCAAGGGGCGCGTCGCGGAGGTGACCGAGGACGAGTTCCTGGATCTTGCCGCCTTCATCACTCCGGTGCGCCGGCGCGTCGGCATCTGGATCGGCCAGAACGGCTTCGACCGGCTCCGCCGCCCGATGGTCCGGTTGCTCGACGGCTGGTCCGATCTCGGAACGGCAGACCAGCGGCTCGGCGATTTCATGGCGGCCTTTCCGGACGACCGCGAACACCGCTGGGTGCGCGATCTCGGCGCGGAAATCCTGCATTTCACCGCCCCCGAACGTTATCCGCTGATGACGCGCTGGGTTTGGGATGCGCGGATCGGCACCGGCGTTCTGCGCGAAATCTGGTTCGCCGACGATGTCGATACCGCCAAGATCGACGCCGATGACGATTTCCAGACCTTCGTCACGCTTTCAGCCGAGATCGAGGATTTCCTCAAGGACAATGGCATGTTCCGCGATTTGCCGTTCTACGCCGATCTGCTGATGGCGCATGTCTATGCCGCTTACATCAATGATCGCGGCGGCCAGTATCTGCGGTCGGATTTCTCGACCACGGGCGATCCCATGGCGCATACGCGCCGCATGCTGGGGCTCGACGCCGTCGACACCGATACCGGCAGAACCCGTCTCAAACTCATCGACGGCACGGCGCATGTGCTCGGCACTGCGCGGCAGGTCACACATACGGAGGCATCCTGATGCCAATCCACGAGAAATCGCTGATCCGGCCGGAAAACCTGGTCGAGCACGAACACCTCATCATCGACGGTGTAGACGTCTCCGGCCACTGGTCGACGTTCATCGAGACGCGCGCCGTCAGCGACTACAATGAAGCGATGCAGGAAGAAATCGCGTCGCTCGGCGGCGGCGAGAACATCCACCGCTGCTGGCAGTGCGGTTCCTGCACGAACGCCTGCACGGTCAACGCCATCAACCCCGACTTCAACCCGCGCTACTGGATCTACCTGATCCGTCTCGGCATGGAATCGGAACTGGTGCGCGACAAGGACATCATCTGGCAGTGCGTCTCCTGCAACAAGTGCACCTATGCCTGCCCGCGCGACGTCAATCCGGAAGGCGTGATGAAGGCGACGGCGCACTGGCTCGAAATGAAGGGCCACACCGAGAAGAAGCCGTCGATGGTCTTCGACGAAGCCTTCTCGCACCAGGTGTTCGAGACCGGCAAGATCGAGGACAGCCTCGTGCTGCGCCAGTTCTTCCAGCGTACAGGTCAGCCGCTGATGCAGCCATGGCTGGTCGCGCTGGTTAAGGGGCTGATCATGAAGTTCCCGGTCTTCTATCTCATCAGGCTCGGGCTTTCATCGCTGTTTCCGCCGAAGACCAAGGGCTGGAACCGGGCGAGGGCAGCCATCGAGGAATATGTCGAAGAAGTCGAAACCGCCAATCGCAAGGCGCTCGGTCTCGACGCGAAGGGAGCGAAATAATGTCCGGCAAGTACAAGAAGGTCGCCTATTATCCGGGTTGCGCCCTTGAAAGCTCGGGGCATGCCTACAATCGCTCGACCAAGGCGGTTGGCAAGCAACTGGGCCTCGACCTCGTCGAGATCAAGAACTGGAACTGCTGCGGGGCGATGGAAGTCAAGAACATCGACCCGAAGATCCAGACCTATCTGTCGGCGCGCAATCTTTCGATCGCCGAGGACATGGGCTTCGACACGGTGATGGCGCCGTGCAACGGCTGTTACCACAACCTGAAGAAGGCCGAGTACGATCTGGCCAACGACCAGCCCTCGCGCGACGTCAATTCGCGCCTCAGCGAGAAGGCCGGCCACGCCACCTACGAGTCAGGAAAGGTCGAGACAATTCACGCGCTCGACTGGATCAAGCATTCGATCGGCGACGAGGGAATCCGCGAGCGTGTCAAGAATTCGCTCAACGGCCTCAAGGTCGCCAACTACTATGGCTGCATGTACACGCGCCCGCGTCACATCTTCCCCGAGAAGGACAAGGGTCCGGGTTCGGAATCGACATCGAAGCCGCACTACATGGACGAGATCCTGGCCGCGGCCGGCGCGGAGAATGTCGACTATCCGCTCAAGACGGCCTGCTGTGGCGGTGCGCACGCACTGTCCGATAGCGACACCTCGACCAAGCTGGTGCTGAACCTGCTGACGACTGCCGAGGCCTGCGGCGCCGACGTGATCGCGACCGAGTGCCCGACATGCCATTCCGGCCTCGAAATGCACCAGGTGCGCGCGGAGAAGGTGCTCGGCCGCAAGACGAGCGTGAAGATCCTGTACTTCACCCAACTGCTCGGCATGGCGCTCGGCCTGTCGCCGAAGACCGTGGGCGTACACGAGAACTTCTCTGACGCGATGCCGTTGCTCAGGGAGAAGAAGCTGGCATGACCGCGGCGGACTGCATGTCGATCGACGACGTCCTTGCTCGCACCGAGGTACTGATCGGTTCGTCTGACGCCGACCTCGAGCGCGATGCCGTCGCGATCGCGGCCGAATTGCTGGCCATGGGTGAAGCCGTGCTGGTCTCCTGGCACACGGCCAAGGGCGCGGAACCGACCGGCGAAAAAACGGAAGGTTTCCGCTTGCTGGCGCTTCACCGTCAGGGCGCGCGCGGCAATCCCTCTTTCAATGCCTGCCGCGAAACCTGCCGTGAGGTCGTGTATCATCATAATCTCGTCCTGCACGACCCGCTCGCGCCGGATACTGCCCGCACCGTGCGACTTGGCGCGATGGTGGTACGCCATCTGGCGCTCTTCGTGGGTGGTAAGCTACAAGAGGACGGGTTGGGCGATTTCTGTTGCTCATCGCGCCCGATTCGGCAGTCCGAAACGTCCAATACCGTTATCGAAACCGTGTGAATGAAGGAGGCCGCTCATGCCAGTGGTCAGAGGCTGTAATCTTCCCGACGATCTGCTCTACGACGTCGACAACAATCTGTGGTACCGCGACAATGGCGACGGCACCTTCACTGCGGGCATGACGATGATCGCGACCGGCATGGCCGGCCAGCTCGTCGCATTCACCGCCAAGAAAGCCGGCAAGACGATCGGCGAGGGCAAGTCCTGCGCGACCGTCGAGTCCGGCAAATGGGTCGGCCCGGCGAAACTCGGCTTCGATGCCGAGATCATGGAAACCAATGAAGACCTTTCGGGCTCGCCGAGCCTGGCCAATTCGGATCCGTATGGCGCGGGCTGGATGGTGAAGGTCAAGCCGGCCGATTTTGCCGCGGCAAAGGGCAAGCTGATCCCGGGAAGCGACGTGGCGGGTCCGTACGAGGCCAAGATGGCCGCGGACGAGTTCCAGGGCTGCGCGGCCTGAGAGCGAGGTAGCGGACAGTGACCAGACCCGCTGATCGCATTCCCGGGCGCGCACGAGCAATCGCCATCGCGGCCGCGCGCCGCGAGGTGGGCATGCGAGTCTCCACCGCGGTCGCCAGCGCCGCGATGGTTCTGACACTGTTCGTATTCACCGTCGTGTTCTGGCTGGGCGCATGACGCAGCCGGCAAGGCCGGCAAGGAGATTGAAATGGGTTCTGAAACAAACGCAAAATCGATGTCGCTGATCGTCACAAAGGGTACGCTCGACTGGGCTTACCCGCCCTTCATCCTGGCGACGACCGCTGCCGCGATGGGCCTCGACGTGACGATGTTCTTCACGTTCTACGGGCTCGGGCTCCTGAAGAAGGACCTCAACCTGAAGATCTCGACGCTCGGCAATCCGGCGATGGAAATGCCGATGATGGGCATGCACATGGCGATGCCCAACCTGATCTCGGCGCTTCCGGGCGTCGACGGAATGGCCACCGGCATGATGAAGAACCTGATCAAGAAAAAGGGCGTCGCCTCCATCGAGGACCTGCGCGACCTGGCGATCGAGGCCGACGTGCAGATGATCGCCTGCCAGATGACCATGGACCTGTTCGAGTACAAGCGCGAGGACATGATCGACGGGCCGACGCTGGGTGGCGCGGCAAGCTATATCGAAGTCGCCTCGAAGAGCGACATCAACCTGTATATCTGAGAATGGCCGGCGGGACGGGAGGAAAGCCCGTCGGTTCGCATACCGTCCGCCACGGATTGGCGGGACATGAAGCGATCAACCGGATGTCCGGCGAGCCGGGCCGTTGGAGGGGCAAGCATGAATTCGTATCGTAAGAACCGGATTTCCGGACTGGTCATGGGCAGCATCGTCGCGCTGACGGCGACATGCGCGCCCGCATTCGCAACCGACGGTTATTTCCAGGTCGGCTTCGGCATCCGTCAGAGCGGCATGGGCGGCGCCGGCGTGGCCGACTCGACGGACGCGATGGCGCAGACGCTCAACCCGGCCGGCATCGTCGGCATCGGCGATCAGTGGCAGATCGGCGCGGCGGCCTTCATGCCGTATCGCGGGTACGAAGCCGCGGGCGCAGCCGAGCCGCCGATCGCAAACGGGACGATCGACAGCGAAGCCAACTTCTTCGTCATGCCGAATTTCGCCTATGTCCGGCAGATCGACTCGGAGTCGGCCTGGGGCATTTCCGTCTACGGCAATGGCGGTATGAACACGACCTATCCGGGAGACGCTGGCGCCGGTTTCGGCGTATTCTACGGCGGGCTGGCGGGCGTCGACCTGATGCAGGCATTCGTGTCGGCCGACTATGCGCGCCAGATGGGGGCGCTCAAGATCGGCATCGCGCCGACATTGGCCGTCCAGCGCTTCCAGGCGAAAGGCCTGACCAATTTCACGGGCATGTCCGCGGACGGCACGCACATGACCGACCAGGGCTACGACTATTCGTACGGTGGCGGTGTCCGCGCCGGTATCGAGTGGGAGGCCATGCAAGGGCTTCGCTTCGGACTGTCAGGCCAGACCAAGATGTACATGACGAAGTTCGACAAGTATGCGGGCCTCTTTGCCGAACAGGGCGGCTTCGACATTCCGGCCGCCATCACGGCCGGCGTCGCCTTCGACGCCACGCCCGACCTCACACTCGCCTTCGACTATCAGCGCATCTTCTACAGCGGCGTGCGCTCGATCTCCAATTCGGCTACCGCCGGAGGGGCGTTCGGCGATGACAACGGCCCCGGCTTCGGCTGGACGGACGTGAACGTGTTCAAGATCGGCGCCGAATGGCAGGCCAATAGCGTCTGGACGTTGCGCGCCGGCTACGCCTACAGCGACAATCCGGTCGGGTCCGACGACGTGACGCTGAACATTCTCGCGCCCGGCGTGACGAAGCACCACCTCACGGCAGGCGGCAGCTACAAGATGTCCGAGAAGAACTCGCTCGATTTCTTTGCGATGTATGTTCCGGAAACAAAGGTCAGCGGTCCCGACATGTTCGGGTCGCCGGGCAGCGAGATCACCCTCAACATGCACCAGTTCCTGGCCGGCTTTGGCCTGACCAGGAAGTTCTGAGACCGCAAACCAACAAGGCAAACCGGGCGACCGCCCGCAAAGGAGGAAAAATGGCCGATTCTGTTCTCGACGCGAAAGGGCTGAACTGCCCGTTGCCCATTCTGCGCGCGAAGAAGGCGCTGAAGGAGCTTCCGACCGGCGGGACGCTTGAGATCCATGCAACCGATCCCGGCGCGGTGAAGGACTTCGAGGCCTTCTGCCGTTCGACCGGCAATGAACTGATGGAATCGCGCCAGGAAGGCAACGTCTACATCTTCCTGATCAAGCACACGAACTGACGCGAAACCGCTGAAGACATGCGAGCCGGCGCCCTGTGCGCCGGCTTTTGCTTACACGCAGAACTCTGCGTAGAGGGCCTTGATGATGCGCCGGATTCGCTCATCGGCGAGGGAATAGACGATCGAGCGGCCGGAGCGCCGGCAATCGACGAGGCCGTCCTCGCGCAGCCGCGCGAGCTGCTTGGAAACTGCGGCCTGCGGAACGCCGAGCATGGTTTCCAGTTCTCCGACGCTGGACCCGCTTTCGGCAAGCCGGCACAGGATCACCAGCCGGGCGGGATGGGCCAGCGATTTCAGGAACTGGGTAGTCCTTTCCGCGTTTTCCAGCATTTGACCGGAAACGGCGAGATCCTCGATCTCGGGGGATTCGGCTATGGTGGCAGACAGTTTCTTAGGCTCCGGTTCCGTTTTTCTCGGGTGCACTATCTACCATTCGCCCCGCAGAGCGCAAGGCGACGGATCGCCTCATTGGGGCTGACGCCGGACATACCTTTCCCGCGGACGATCCGCCTTCGGTTCGCCCGCAATCGCTCAGCGTCGCCCAATCCGAGCCGCCGGGCGCGATGCCCATGAAGTTGCGAGAGAAGGTCGTGGAACGGGCATTCATGGGTGAAACCAGGGACTACGTGTTCGCGACGGAAGCCGGGCTTCGTCTTCGCGTCGTGACATCGCCGACCAGCATTCACGATGTCGGAGCCGATGTCTGGGTCAGCGCTTCCGCCGACCAGATAGTGGATATCGCCTCATATACCGGTTCGCGCGATACCCGAGCGGACTCGCCAAGGCGGGCGCGCCCGGTATACATGGCGCATTGATATGGAGCCTGGGCTCGTGCGACTGTTGGAAAACCGCACTGATGCATCCGTTCACCTACCGAGGACATTTGCAGGCTTGATCGGCGACATTCCGGTTGGCGCAGTCAATGTCTGTAACAATTTTCATTCCGTTCGCTCGGGGGCTTCCGCCGGCGTGAGGTGTGATGTAGTGTATACATACAAGGCGGTCGGGAGGATCAGCCGGCATCGCGTGGAATTGCCTCATCCGGTGTATCCGATGGGGTGGAACACGCGGGGCGGTGACCTGCGTTTCACGTGTTGATTGCGCGGGAAAACGGGATGACAGGGAGGATCAATGCTGGATGCAGCGCTGGCCGAGGCCGCTACGGCAGACCAGGACACACTTCTGGATATCCAGAACCTGAATTTGTCACTGCGTGATGAATCGGGTTGGGTCGAAGTCCTCAACAATGTTTCGCTTTCGGTGAAGCCGAAGGAAATTCTCGGCGTTGTCGGCGAGAGCGGCTGCGGTAAATCGATGACCGCGTTGTCGATCCTCCGGCTTCTGCCGCCGCGCGATTCCCGCCTCGACGGCAAAATCATGTTCGGTGGCGAAAACCTGCTTTCCTATTCGGAATCGCAGATGAACCGCATTCGCGGGCGGCATATCAGCATGATTTTCCAGGAGCCGATGAGTGCCCTCGATCCGGTGTTCACCGTTGGCTACCAGATCGAGGAGACCCTTCGGCGGCACTTCAGGATCAATCGAAAAGAGGCTGCCGAGCGCGCCATCGCAGCGCTGGATTCGGTCGGCATCGCATCGCCGCACCAGGTTGCCACGCATTATCCGATGAACCTGTCGGGTGGAATGCGCCAGCGTGTGATGATTGCCATGGCGCTGGTTTGCGAGCCGCGGCTGCTCATTGCGGACGAGCCGACCACCGCCCTTGACGTGACGATCCAGGCCCAGATCATGGATTTGCTTCTGGCGCTCGCCGACCGCACCGGCACGGCGATCATGTTCATTACGCACAATCTCGGATTGGTCGCGCAAAGCTGCCACCGCATGGTGACAATGTATGCAGGGCAGGTCGTCGAGAGCGGTCCGGTAAAGGACGTTATCGCCGCTCCCCGTCATCCCTACACGGCCGGACTTCTGCTTTCGATACCCGACAGCAACCGGGCGCGCGGGACTTTGCCGTCGATCGCCGGTCGCGTTCCATCGCTGCGTCAAATGCCGACCGGATGCCGTTTCGGGCCGCGCTGCGTCTATTCCGCCGAGCCCTGCGAACTACCCCAAATCATCGAAGATACCGGGGGCAGGGAAGTGCGCTGCAATCGCTGGCGAGAACTCGAATTGGCAAGGGTCGAAGCATGAGTGGAGGCGTTACTCCCGGTCAGGTGGCGCTGCAGGTCGACGATCTGCATGTCAGCTTCGGACATACGCGGCGCGGCTCTCTCGTCCGTGCTGTCGACGGCGTCAACTTCGCCGTGCGGAAGGGCGAGATCTTCGGCGTGATCGGCGAGTCCGGTTCCGGCAAATCGACGCTCGGACGTTGCCTGGTTTGCCTGCTCAAGCCGAGCGGCGGGGAGGTGCTGCATGGCGACGTGAATCCCTTCGGATTTTCCCGCCGCGATCTCAACCGCCACCGGCGCAAGTATCAGATCATCGCGCAGGACCCGAATGCGGCCTTCGATCCGCGCATGACCATCCTTCAAAGCGTCTGCGAACCTCTCGACATCGCGGGCGAGGGAACGAAAGCGGAGCGGCGCGCAAAGGCGTTCGAGATGATGGATCGGGTGGCGCTGTCGCCCGAGATGGCCAACCGTTACCCGCATGAACTTTCCGGCGGCCAGAAACAGCGCGCCAACATCGCGCGGGCACTCATGCTGGACCCTAACGTGATCGTCTGCGACGAGGTGGTGGCGGCGCTCGATGTGTCGATCCAGGCCGACATGCTCAATCTCTTTTCCCGGCTGCAGGAGCAGTTTGGCCTTACCTACGTGTTCATCAGCCACGATCTCAGGGTGGTCAGCCACATCAGTGACCGTGTGGCGGTGATGTATTTCGGCAAGATCGTGGAGGTCGGTCCCGCTCACGCGGTCATCGAAACGCCGCTGCATCCCTACACCGAGGCGCTGCGGTCGGCCGAACCGGAGATCGCCACGGCGGGCCTCGATGCCCGGCAGAGGATCATCCTGCAGGGCGAGATCCCGAGCGCGATCTCGCCGCCGGACGGGTGCCGCTTTCACACACGCTGTCCGCGCGTGCGGGATATTTGCCGATCACAGGAGCCTCCGCAGCGCGAATTGCTGCCCGGGCGGCATGTCGCATGCCACTTCGCCGAGGAGATGTTCGACGAAAAGGAAAGGAAAGGTCCGGGCCTTGCGGGACGGGACGGCGCCAAACAAGCCGCCTCCGCCACCAGGGCTCTGACATCATAGTGGCCAAGCACGGCCGTTCGGAAAAACAGTGGAGGATGAAAGCATGACCAGAGACCCATTCGGAAAGATCCCGGACCTGACGCGTCGCTCGCTGCTGGCCGGAACGGCCGCCGCAGGCAGCCTGCTATTGCTGCCCGCGATGGCGCGCGCCCAGGACATGCAGCCCACGCCGGGCGGAACCCTGAGGGCAGTCGTGCCTTACAATCCCGCCGCACTCGATCCGCTGACGGGTCGCAACAATCCCGACTTCAATACGCTCTACACGATGTTCGACGCGCTGATCGGCTTCGATCCCGCGACGCTCGAGCTTCAGCCGATGCTGGCCACGTCGTGGGAATTCACCGACCCGACCACACTGGTTCTCGAACTGCGCCAGGGTGTCGAGTTCCATGACGGCACGCCCTTCAACGCGGACGCTGTCGTCTTCCACCTCGAACGGGGGAAGAATTACGACAAGTCGAATGTGAAGTCCGACCTCGCGGTCGTCGAGAAGGTCGAGGCGACCGGGCCGTATCAGGTGTCGATCAAGCTGAAGTCCCCCGACGCCACGCTGCCGGCCATCCTGACCGATCGTGCCGGCCTGATCGTGTCGCCCGCCTCGGTCCAGGCTGCCGCGGACGGCAATGTCGACCGCAATCCTGTCGGCACCGGTCCCTTCACCTTTGTCGAATGGCAGGACAACACCGTCATCAAGGTCAAGAAGAACCCCAACTACTGGGGTGACGCGCCTTATCTCGACGCCATCGAGATGCGCATCGTCAACGAGTTCAACACGGCGGCGCGCACCGCCACAGCCGGTGAGTCGGATCTCGTGCTGAACATGGGCACGCAGCAGATGGCGGTCGCCGCACGCGACCCGAACCTGGTCGCCGAATCCTCGCCGTCGATGATCTACTACACCGCCTTCATGAACTACGGCCAGGGTCCGCTCACCGACGTGCGCGTCCGCCAGGCGATGAACTGGGCGCTCGACCGGCCGGTCCTGAACCAGGTTCTCTGGGGCGGTCTGGGCGGCGGCAATTGTTCCATGTTCCCGTCGGGCTTCTGGGCCAACGACCCGGAGACCGAGAACTACTACACGCTCGATGTCGACCGGGCGAAGTCGTTGCTCAAGGAAGCGGGCTACGCCGACGGCATCGAGATCGCGACCAACACCTGGGCCGACCAGGCGGCGGTTCAGCGCCAGGAAGTGATCAGCGCCCAGCTTGCGGAAGCCGGCATCCGGCTCAAGGTCACCCCGTCGCAGCCGGCGCAGGCGATGCAGACCTTCCTCACGGAGAAGAAGGGCGACATGCTGCTAACGCCGACGGGAGGGCTTCCCGATCCGGCGACGGCCTATGATCGCCAGTTCTCGGCAACGGCGTTCCGGAACGCGGCCAAGATCGAACTGCCGGGCTACCGCGAACTCGCCGATGCCTCGCTGACCACGTTCGACTTCGCGGCACGTCAGCAGGTGCTCTACAAGATGCAGCGTTTCGTGCTGGAAAACGCGCTGCACCTGCCGCAGTTCACATCGGCGAGCATCTTCATTCGCACGCCGAAGGTGCACGGGTTCACTTTCAGCCTCGTGCAGCGCCCGCGCTTCCACAAGGTGTGGCTGGAGGCATAGGCCGGAAAAGCCGATGCCCCGGCGCGCATTGCGCCGGGGCGTCGACTCCCGCGTCGGAGGGGAGGTCCCCCGATGTTCTTGCGCAGGCCGGACCGACGGCGGGCGCCAATCGCGGATTGACGGAGAATAAGTGATGTACGGTGTCCCCGGGATGATTGCGCGAAGGCTCGTGCAGCTCATACCCGTCATGATCGTCGCCACTTTCGTGGTGTTTTCGCTCGTCTATTTGATTCCGGGCGATCCCGCCTACATGATCGCAGGCGACTACGCGACGCCGGAACGCATTGCCGAAATCCGTCAGATCTACGGTTTCGATCAACCGATGCTCGTGCAGTATTTCCGGTGGCTGCTGCATGTCTTGCAGGGGGATCTCGGCCACTCGCTGGGCTCCAACGAGGCGGTGCTCACGCTTATCGTCGCGCGCCTGCCGCACACGGTGCTGCTGGTGCTGTACGCGCTGGTTCTCGGCGCGGCCATCGGCATACCGCTGGGCATTCTCGCCGCCACGCGCCAGGGCACAGTGCTTGACAAGTTCGTCACCTCGGTCGCCTCGCTCGGCGTCGCCCTTCCGAATTTCTGGCTCGGCATCATTCTGGTCACGCATTTCTCGCTCGGCTTTCACTGGTTCCCCGCCACCGGCGCGGTCTCCTTCTTCGAGGATCCATTGCAGGCGCTGCGTTATGCGACTCTTCCTGCCCTGGCGCTCTCGACCGGGGTGGTCGCCGTTCTGGCGCGGCAGGTCCGCAGCGCGCTGCTCGAGGTGCTCGGTTCGCAATATATCCGCACCCTGCACGCCAAGGGGCTGAGCTCCGCCGCCATTCTCTGGAAGCACGGGCTGCGCAACGTGGCGGCCACGATGCTGACCATCGCCGGCTTGCAGGCGAACCGCCTGATCTCCAGCGCGGTCATCCTGGAAGCAGTCTTCGCAGTGCCCGGCGTCGGCAACCTGATCGGCTATTCGGCGCTCAACAAGGACATCCCGGTGGTGCAGGGCGTGGCGCTTGTGCTGGTGGTGGTGGTGATCCTGACCAACCTCCTCGTCGACGTCCTCAACGCGATACTGGACCCCAGAGTGGCGGCCTCGACATGACCGATACCAACATAACCGCGATGCCCCGATCCGTAACTGCAACCGCGCCGACGCTTCCGCCGCCCAACCGCTTCCGGTTCTGGTTGTGGCTGTGGTCCGACAAGCGCGCGCTGATCAGTCTCGGCTATCTCTCCATTCTGGTATTGGCGGCCATCCTCGCACCGCTGATCGCCCCTTACCCGCCAAACCAGCAGGATCTCATGAACCTGCTGATGCCGCCGAGCGCCGAACACTGGCTGGGAAGCGACGACCTTGGCCGCGATACGCTGAGCCGGCTGATGCACGGCTCCTACAATGCGCTCTACGCCTCTGGCCTGGCCGTGGGTATCGGCGTGGCGATCGGCGTACCCCTGGGCGTGTTCATCGGTTTTGTCGGCGGGTGGGTCGACGAGGTGGGCAGCCGCATCATTGACGGTGTCCTGGCGTTTCCACCCATCGTGCTGGCGGTCGCCGTCACCGGCGCCCTCGGAATCGGCCTCACCAATGCCATGATCGCCGTCGGGTTGACCTTCGCTCCGGTGCTTGCCCGAACGATGCGGGCGCAGACGCTGGTGGTGAAGAACGCGCTTTATGTCGAGGCGGCGACGGGCTTTGGCGCGCCGCGCCTCCATCTGATCTGGCGGCACATCCTGCCCAATGCGATCCAGCCCGTGATCGTCGAGGTGACCCTGATGCTGGCCGTGGCGCTTCTTGCGGAAGCTGGCCTCAGTTTCCTGTCGCTCGGTGTCCAGCCGCCGGAGTCGAGCTGGGGCGGAATGTTGGCGCGCGCATACCACTATGTCGAAGTGGCGCCCGAGCAGATGTATGCACCGGGCTTCGCGATCCTGTTCACGGCTCTCGCCTTCAACACGCTGGGCGAGTCGATCCGTGTGCTTCTCGATCCGACCATCAAGCGCCGGTGATGACAGCGGCGGCGCGGATACACGTCACCGGCGAACCATGAACGAGGTGAATTCAAGAATGTCTGCAACCGAAACCGCCGGCGCGATCGACTGTGACGTGCATCCGCCGACGCCACGTCGAGCGGATTTGCTTCCCTATCTCGACGAATACTGGAAGGAAATTGTCACGACGCGCGACGTCGACGTGCTTGAGTTGATGGCCTATCCCGAGCGCACACGCCCCTATATGCGGCCCGACTGGGAGGGAACCGGCGATCCGCTGGTGCGGATGCAGCGCAACCTGCTTGACCCGCTGGGACTCGACGGCGCCATTCTCAATGTGGTCTCCGGCGCCCACGCCCTGTTCGATCCCTATATGGCCGCCGCGATATGCCGCGCCACTAATGACTGGCTTGCCGACCGGTGGCTCGACCGCGATTCCCGGCTCAGGGCGTCGATGCTGGTGCCGTTCCAGAATGTCGAGGCCGCGGTCGAGGAGATCGAGCGCAGGGCCGGCGACAAGCGTTTCGTGCAGATCCTGACGCTCGCGATGACCGAGCTGCCGCTCGGCCGCCGCATCTACTGGCCGATCTACGAGGCCGCCGCGAAGCACGGACTTCCGATCGGCATTCACGCGGGATCGAGCTTCCGCAACGCGCCAAGCCACAGCGGCTTCCATTCCTTCCTGATCGAGGATCACGTGGTGCAGCCGCAGGGTTTCTCCACACAGGTCGCCAGCCTCATTTCCGAGGGGGTCTTCACCAAGTATCCAAACCTGATGACGGTGCTGATCGAATCCGGCGTGACCTGGATGCCGGCGCTGATGTGGCGCATGAGCAAGGACTGGCGCGGCGCGCGCATCGAGGTGCCGTGGATCAAGGATGCGCCCGCCGATATAATACGCAAACATGTCCGCATGACCTCGCAACCCTTCGACGGGCCGGACAACGCGGAGGATGTCGCCAAGGCGCTCGACCATCTGCTCAGCGATGATATGGTGCTGTTCTCCTCGGACTACCCGCACTGGCATTTCGAGGGACTGAACGTGCTGCCCGAGGGTTTGTCGGAAGCGAGGATGGGCAAGATCCTTCGCGACAACGTCATTGCCACCTATCCGAGACTCGGAGGCTGACCCATGGAGACACCCGTACTCGAACGCACGGACCAGAAGGCGCAGACGCTGGGCGTCGTCGATTGCGACGTGCATCCGGCCTTCAGCAAGTCGGACCAACTGCTGGATTATCTTCCCGAACGCTGGAGGACGTATGTGCGCGACTACGCCGTCCGCACCGCCAACCCGTTCCTGGGCACGCTGCCGCATCCGCGGATCACGCCTGGCAACGGCATGCGCCGCGATTCATGGCCGCCCAGCGGCGGCGTGCCGGGTTCCGACCTTGCCTTCCTGCAGCAGCAACTGCTCGACCAGTGCAACATCGATTACGGCATACTGCAGCCGCTGGCGGCCGGCAGCGTTGCCTTCAACCAGGAACTCGGCGCTGCGCTGTGCGCGGCCCTCAACGACTGGCAGATCGACCAGTGGGCGGGACCGGAGCCGCGCCTGCGCGCCTCCATCTGCGTCCCGCAGGAAGACGTGAAGGCATCGCTGGCGGAGATCGACAGGCGTGTCACCGATCGCCGCTTCGTGCAGATCGCGTTCCCGCCCCGCACGCTGGAGCCATGCGGACGCCAGCGCTACTGGCCGATTTACGAGGCGGCCGAGCATTACGGCCTGCCGATCGGCTTGCATACCGCCGCTTTCGGCACCCGCCCGAACACGCCGTCCGGCTGGACCTCGTTCTATCTTGAGGAGCATTATGCCGCCTCCAACAGCCTTCAGACCGTTCTGACCAGCATGATCCTCGAGGGCGTATTCGAACGATTCCCCAAGCTGAAGATCGTGCTCGTGGAGGGCGGCTTTTCCTGGCTGCCGTCGCTCGTCTGGCGACTCGATCGGGAATGGAAGCGCATGCGCAGCGAGGTGCCCCATGTGAAACGCCCGCCATCGGAGTATGTGCGCGAGAATTTCTGGTACACGACCCAGCCGATCGAAGAGCCCGAGAACAACCGGCATCTCTTCGATATCCTGCGCTGGATAGGTCCGGACCGGCTGATGTTCTCGACCGACTATCCGCATTGGGACTTCGACGATCCGCGCTCCGCTTTCAAGGTGCCGCTGACGCCGGAAGAACGGTCCGCCATTTTTCGTGACACCGCTGTAGAGCTGTTTGGACTGAAATGAGCAACGCGCAGAGCCCAACCGGGGGAAAACGCCCATCCATCCAACATGTGGTGGCTCGCGTCGGCGAGATCGCGGCAGGCACCTCCAAGCTGGTGCATGTCGAGGGCCGTGACATCGCTGTTTTCAACGTCGCAGGCGAGTTCTTTGCCATCGCCAACCGCTGTCCGCACGAAGGCGCGGATCTGTGCAAAGGCAAGCTCGTCGCGCTCATCGAATCCGATGATCCGGGCGTCATCAGGCTGAGCCGGCACGGCGAACTGGTGCGTTGCCCCTGGCACGGGTGGGAGTTCGACCTGCGCACGGGAAAATCCTGGTGCGATCCGGCGCGCACCAGGGTCAAGAGCTACGACGTCGCCGTCGAGCGTGGCGCAAGCCTCGTCGAAGGCCCGTTTCAAACGGAGGTCTACAAGATCTCCGCCGATGACGACTATGTCGTGCTAGAGCTATGAGCGGCCCGCGACTTCGACGCTTGCATCAGCACAAGCCTGAAATTGGCCGGGTGGGGCGGCCGAGCGCACTCCTGTTCGCACTGTGCACAGTGAGCGCAACCGTGTTATAGGGCACGGCAAACGGGTCCGGTTTGCCTGGATAAGCGGGTTGCACACGAAGCATCATTCGGAATAATGAAGCTGTATCAATCACATAAGTTGTCCATTGCGCCGATGATGGACTGGACGGACAGGCATTGCCGGTTCTTTCATCGCCAACTGACTCGTCGCGCGCTGCTCTATACCGAGATGGTGGTCGCGGATGCGATCCTGCATGGCGATCGCGAACGCCTCCTCGGTTACGACGCGACCGAGCATCCCGTGGCGCTGCAACTCGGCGGTAGCGAGCCGGAAAAGTTTGCCGAAGCGGCGCGGGTCGCCGCCGACTTCGGTTATGACGAGATCAACCTCAATGTCGGCTGCCCGTCAGACCGGGTGCAGTCGGGTACTTTCGGCGCGTGCCTGATGAAGACGCCGGACGTGGTGGCGCGCTGCGTGGCGGCGATCAAGGCGGCGGTTCCGCCGGACTTGCCCCTGACGGTGAAGTGCCGGATCGGCGTAGACGAGCAGGAGCCGGAGGTTGCGCTGTTCGATCTCGCCCGGATGGTGGCCGATGCCGGGACCGACGCGATCTGGGTGCATGCCCGCAAGGCCTGGCTCGAAGGGCTGAGCCCGAAGGAAAACCGTGATATTCCGCCGCTCGACTACGGGATCGTTCATCGACTGAAAGGCGAATATCCGAATCTTTTCATCGGGATAAACGGCGGTCTGAAGGATCTGAATCAAGTTCGGGACGAACTCACCCATGTCGACGGAGCGATGCTCGGTCGGGCCGCCTACCAGTCGCCGGGGCTTCTAGCGGACGTCGATGCGACGATCTACGCTGGCGAGGGCAAGCGTCCGGATCTCGACGCCGTGGTCGAGACGATGGCGGATTACATCGACCGTCACGTCGCCGCGGGCGGCAAGGCAAACCATGTCACGCGCCACATGGTCGGGCTGTTCCACGGAGTCTCCGGCGCGCGGTATTGGCGGCAAATCCTGTCGATGCGCGCGGTCTTGCCGGGCGCGGATGGCGACGTGCTGCGCAAGGCGCTGCGCGCCGTTAGCGACGCCAGTTGCGCCGCGGCTTAACAACTTCGCTGCTTGCGAAATACGGCAAAACCGGCCATGTCCACGGGTCTGTTCGAACCGGGGATGGGGATACGAATTGACCGATTTTGCGTTCATGGACGTCGCATGGCTCGTGGTGGCTTTGGCCGGGGCAGGCGTGGTCGCGGGCGTTCTTGCCGGGCTTTTCGGCATTGGCGGCGGGGCTATACTTGTGCCGGTTTTCTACCAGGTCTTCGGTCTCGTAGGTGTCGACGACGCGCTGCGCATGCACGTCTCGGTCGGGACCTCGCTCGCCATCATAGTGCCCACCTCGATGCGGTCACTGCTATCGCACAAGAAAAAGGGCGCGGTGGATATGGACCTGCTGAAGAGCTACTTTTTCGCGGTGCCTCTTGGCGTGCTTTTGGCGACGCTGGTCATCGCCTCGATATCGTCGCAGGGCCTTCGCACCGTCTTCGCCGTGATGGCGTTTTTCCTCGGCCTACGGCTGATCCTAGACCGGCCGGAATGGCGATTGGGGGACGATCTGCCGATCGGGGCCACGCGGTTCGGCGTCGGTGCGCTGATCGGTTTCCTGTCGACCCTGATGGGGATCGGCGGCGGCATTCTCAACAACACCTTCATGACGCTGTTCAACCGGCCGATCCACCAGGCCGTCGCGACGTCGGCCGGTGTTGGCGTCCTGATCTCGATTCCCGGATTCATCGGTTCGATCTGGGCCGGATGGGGGGAGCCGGGCCTGCCGGTCCTGTCGACCGGTTTCGTCAACTGGATTGCCGTGGCGCTGATCATCCCGATCACGCTTGTGGTCGCGCCGCTCGGCGTCCGCCTGGCGCACCGGCTTGAAAAACGCCAACTGGAGGTCGGCTTCGGGCTGTTCATGTTCTTCGTCGCCGGACGGTTTTTCTACAGCCTGCTATAACTACCACTCAATTGCGCAAAACCATACGGTCGCGCTGCACTTCGTAGGAATGCAGCGTGTCGAGGAAGTTCATCCCGAGCAGGTTGGAATCGAGTTGGCCGTCCTGGGCGACCAGAACGGTCAGGTTCGGCCGGACGATGTTGCCAATGGCGACCTGGACGCCGGTCACGCGCGCAGCCATGGTCTTGCCGTTGGCCGTCGAGACAGGGATGCGGAAATCGAGCGTGTCGGGATCGATCCCGGCCTTGCGGGCGTTCGCTTCGGTGAGGACGACCGTCGACGCGCCAGTATCGACGAGGAAGTCCTGCCGCGCTCCGTTGACCATGCCAGCGGTCTCGAAATGCCGGCCGATTTTCCGAATCGTCACCGACATCGTGCCGTCGGCGCCTTGCGCGGAAACCGGCTCGCGCGGCATCAGGCCCGAAGTTACGCGCACGGCGCTTTCCTTCAGATCGAAGCGGTATTCGTAGCCGATCACCAGCATGACGATGATGGCGAGCCAGATGCCGGCCTGCCGCGCCAGTTCGCCAAAGCGCTTTCCGGACGCGATCAGGGTCGCGGCGAGCACAGTGCCGAAAAGACCGAGGTAGACCGTGCTGGCGAACTGGCCGTCCGTCATCGGCCCGATCGTGCCGTCATTGCCGTTGAAGACCAGGATCAGGAGCGCGGCGCCAAGGACGCCGAAGACGAGGAATGCGAGGGCATTCATGGCCGGTCATGCTCCTTCCGGCGTCTGTTCGTTGCGTTCGCGGGCAATGCGCCGGCGACGCGTTTCGCGGCGCGGCTTGCGCTCGACTGCATCGAGGCGGGCCGGCAGCCCGGCCATGATGTCGCGACGCTGTTCCGGCGAATAGACCATCCATGAGGCGATCTCGTCGCGCGTGCGGCCGCAACCATAGCAATAGCCGGTGGCGAGATCGATCGAACAGACCAGGATACAAGGCGATTCAACGGCGCTCATGAAGCCTCCTGCTTCATCAAGTGGGGATCGAAATACCGAGCGCAAGTCCGGTCAGCAGCATGATCTCGACGACCTGTTGGCAGGCGCCGAGCGTGTCTCCGGTATGACCGCCGATCATTCGCGTCGACAACCTCGAAAATGCCTGCAAACCCATGATCGCCAGCAGCAGGGCAATCGCCGCATTGACGAAGCCGACCGATGCGGTCGCCAGCACCGCGAAGATGGCGAGCCCCGACATCGCCGCCATTCCGACAGCGTTCTCGGCCGGAGCGCCGGCCATATCGGCGACGCCGCCGGGTCGAGCATTGGGCATGCTCGCCCAAAACCAGACGAGCGCGGCGCGCGAACAGGCGGCCACTGCTATCAGGGCGAACGCGGCAGCGCCCGCGCCTTCGGCCTGCAGGATCGCTGCAACCGCCGATACGCGCAAAAGGATGCTGCCTGCGAGCGCGATGGCCCCGTATGCGCCGATACGCGAATCCTTCATGATTTCGAGTCGACGTTCCTTCGTCGCGCCGCCGAAGAAGCCGTCGGCGACATCGGCCAGCCCGTCCTCGTGCAGTGCGCCGGTGACGGCGATGGCAGTCAGAACGGCGAAAATCGCCACCATCGTTTGCGGGACGCCGATCGCCGACAGAAAAAGCAGCAGAACGGCCGGGATCACCCCGATCAATGCGCCGGCAAAGGCGAATGCCGCCGAGTCATCCCGCATCGTTGCGCCATCAATGAAGTACCGTTGCGGTACCGAGACACGGCTCAGAAAGGCGAGCGAGCGCATCGTCTGGCCCAGAAGTGTCGTCATGCTGCGGGAAGGATTGGCCATCAGAAACGTTTTTGTTCGCGAATACGCGACTTCGTGTCGCCAAGGGTGCGGCGTCGTGTATAGGGCAGGGACGACAATCGCGCCACAGCTTTCCCCATGGAGTTTCAAGTGACCAGTGGTCTGCCTTTCGACGATTTCCGCAATCTGCTCATGAATTTGCCCGGACCCGACGAGGCGGCGGTGGCGGCTGTGCGCGAGCGCGATGCCCAACTGACGAAACCCGCCGGCGCGCTCGGGCGGCTGGAGGAGATAGCCGAATGGCTCGCCGCATGGACCGGACGCAAGCCCGCCGTAACCCGTCCGCTGGTGGCGGTGTTCGCCGGTAATCATGGCGTCGTGGATCAGGGCGTTGCGCCATTTCCGCAAAGCGTGACGGCGCAGATGGTACAGAACTTCGCCGCCGGCGGGGCCGCGGTCAACCAGATCTGCGTCGCGCACGATCTCGGGCTGAAGGTGTTCGATTTAGCGCTCGACTATCCGACCGCCGATATCACGCGGGAGGCGGCGATGGACGAGAAGACCTGCGCCGCGACCATGGCCTTCGGCATGGAGGCGATCGCCGGAGGCACCGACCTTCTGTGCATCGGCGAAATGGGAATCGGCAATACCACGATCGCCGCCGCGATCTTCCACGGGCTCTACGGGGGGACGGCCGAAGAATGGGTCGGCCCCGGAACCGGGTCGGCGGGCGATGTGCTGAAGCGCAAGATCGACGCAGTAGGACGTGCGGTCGACCTGCACAAGCCGCATCTTGGCGATCCGCTGGAGTTGCTGCGCCGTCTCGGCGGTCGCGAAATCGCGGCGATGGCTGGTGCGATCCTCGCGGCGCGAATGGAACGCATTCCGGTGATCATCGATGGCTATGTCGCGACAGCCGCCGCGGCAGTACTGCATGCCGCCAATCCGACCGCGCTCGACCACTGTCTGGCGGGCCATGTCTCGGCCGAACCGGCGCATGCCAAGGCGCTGGAGAAGCTCGGCAAGAAGCCGCTGCTTTCGCTCGGCATGCGGTTGGGTGAAGGGTCAGGCGCGGCGCTCGCGGCGGCGATCGTCAGGGCGGCGGCGCTTTGCCATTCCGGCATGGCGACCTTCGCCGAGGCAGGCGTCAGCGGCAAGGAAGACTGATATCGGTGAAGATTACACTTCGCCGACGGCGGCGGGCCGACGGGCCGGCGCCGGCTGTTCGGCTTGCTGTCTCGGCTTGCGGACGGGGGCGACGGGTGTAGCCGGCATTTCCTCCATCACGCGCGCGGCCGGGAAGATGGCGATCGCCTCGGTGCCTTCGCGCAGCTTGGATTTCAGCCTGAATTCGCCGTCATGCATCGCCATCAGCGCCTGGACGATCGGCAATCCGAGGCCGGTTCCCTGTTCGGCGCTCTTGATGGCGATCGAGCCCTGACCGAAGGCCGAAAGCACCACGGGGATCTCGTCTTCAGGAATACCCGGTCCGTTGTCCTTGACGGACAGATATTGTCCGCCTGAGGCCGTCCAGCCCGTCTTGACGATGACCTCGCCGCCGGAAGGCGTGAACTTCACCGCGTTCGACAGGAGATTGAGCGCGACCTGGCGCAGCGAGCGCTCGTCGGCGAAGAGGCGGGGCAGGCTCTTTTCGAAGACGTGCTCGATGGTGATC
>JBAQHA010000160.1:0-3480 GCA_049288075.1 Oricola sp. | reverse complement strand
CCCCCGTGTTCGTCGATCCACGCCTGTTCGGCTGGCGAGGTCGGCCGGCCGAGTATCGCATTGCGGTGCGGAAACTGGCCGAAGGCCCTGATCGGGTCGCGATGAAGCCTGGCATATTTGAGCGAGTTTTCGCGCCCGAGTTTCTCGAACAGTTCGACCGAGCGGTCCTGGTCGGCAAGCGTCTCGGAATGCATGAACGGCATGTAGAGGAACTGCCGTTCGTCGTCGTTCATCGCCGCGTCATGGCCTGCCTCGATCGCCGCGTTGGCTATGGCGCGGGCCTTGGCGTCGCCGGCAAAGCTCTTCGGCGTGCCGCGGAACATGTTGCGCGCGAACTGGTCGAGCACGACGATCGCGGCGAGCGCGGCCGTCGGCGACCCCGTCAGGTCCGAATTGTCGGTCGCCGCGACCGCTTCGTGCACCGCGCCGAAGCGCGTGACGATCGTCCGGTCGAGCGCTTCGTCCCTGGTGTACCACTGCGCTGGCGTCAGTTCGTGGAACCAGAAATCGAGTACGTCCTTTTGCCAGTCGCTATCGTGCATGGTCTCATTCCTCCTGTTCGGCCCAGGCGCGGACCAGGTGCGTGGCGATCGCCCCGTCCGGCGGGACCCACAATCCCTTCGGATGCGCCTTGTCCAGCATCTGGCGCACTTCGGCGCGGCTGAACCATCGGCAATCTTCCAGTTCGTCGTCGATCTTGATGTCCGTCGTTTCGGCGATCGAGTGGCAGCCGATCATCAGCGTATGCGGGAAGGGCCAGGGCTGGCTGGCGTAGTAGGCGACCTTGCCGACCCGCACGCCCGATTCCTCTTCCGTCTCGCGCCGCACCGCGTTCTCGATGGTCTCGCCCGGCTCCACGAAACCGGCGAGGCAGGAATACATGTTCTCGTTGAAATGCGCGCCGCGCCCCAGCAGGCACTTTTCATTGTCCGGCGTCACCGCCAGCATGATCACCACCGGGTCGGTGCGCGGGAAATGCATCGTCTCGCATTTCGGGCAGATCCGCTTGTAGCCGCCATCGGTGATTTCGCTTTCCGCCCCGCAACGCGAGCAGAACTGGTGCGTGCGGTTCCACGACACCAGGGCCGAGGCCTGCGCGATCGCGCCGAGCTTGTCGGGCGGCACCAGCCCCTGAACATAGACCGAGCGCAGTTCGATCGCCTTGATGTGATGCGGCAGGTGTTCCCGGTCGACGCCCGTCCAGGCGGCCAGCACCGGCGTATTGTCCGCCTCGAAGCCGAGCAGAACCGATTCGTCCAGGTCGACGTCGAGGTCGATGATCTCGCCCGGCGCGAACAGCGGGTCGAAAATCTCCTCGTCATGCTTGAGCAGAACCCGTCCCTCCGTCAGCAGGTAGAGATGCGCGCGGTCGTCCTTCAACGCCTCGCGTGTCGAGTCCGCATTGCGCTTTTCCGATCGCCGCTCCAGCCGGTTGCCCGAAAAGCCTGTCGCGCTCGACGGATCGGGATAGGGCGTGTCGGCCAGGCGAGTGGTCATCGGAAGTCCTCGTTTCGCAAAGCTCGCATGATGAAGGGTTGTGCCAGATGGCAGGCGGAAGGGCTAGAAACTTGAAGTGAATTTCTCGATGAAGGCTTCGGCGTCGCCTGCATCGTAGGGCGCCGCGGGCCCCGATCCCCAAACCGGGCGCGGCCACGCCGCGTCGCCGGGGTTGCGCGCGATGATGTGGACATGCAGTTGCCGCACCTGGTTGCCGAGCGCGGCGAGATTGACCTTGTGGCAGCCGGTTATCTGTTTCAGGTGTTCGGACACGGTCACGGTCTCGAAGGTCAGCATCGTCTGGTCGAGCGGCGACAGGTCGTGCATCTCCACCATGTCTGCCCGCTGAGGCACCAGGATCAGCCACGGGAAACGGCTGTCGTTCATCAGCAGAAGCCGGCACAGGCCGATATCGGCCACGGGAACCGTGTCGGCGGCGAGCGTCGGATCGAGCGAGAATTTGTCCATTCCGGCAGATTATCAGTTTTTTCTGTTCTGGCGACTTGCTTTTGAGCGCCCGCCATACGATATCGCGGTCGGGAGGTTGGTGGTGGACGAGCCACTCGCCAACCGGGTCAGGTCCGGAAGGAAGCAGCCCTAACGAGCCACGGCACGGGTCACCGTGCCAGCCTCCCACCTTTCTTTTCCTTCTTCAAAACTGCGCTATGCGGCGATGGCTTCTGGCCAAGCGCTTCGCCATTGCGCTAGAAAAGGAACCATGACCGACGCCCCCGCCCAGAAGACGCCCTATCGCGTTCTCGCGCGCAAATACCGTCCGCGCGATTTCACCGACCTGATCGGGCAGGAGCCAATGGTTCGCACGCTGACGAACGCGTTCGCCGTCGGCCGCATCGCCCAGGCCTGGATGCTGACGGGCGTGCGCGGGGTCGGCAAGACGACCACCGCGCGCATCCTCGCCCGCGCTCTCAACTACAAGACCGATACGGTCGACAAGCCCCAGATCGATCTAGCCGTGCCGGGCGAGCATTGCGAGGCCATCATGGAAGGCCGCCATGTCGACGTGATCGAGATGGACGCCGCATCCCACACCGGCATCGACGACATCCGCGAGATCATCGAGCAGGTGCGCTACCGCCCGGTTTCGGCGCGTTACAAGGTCTACATCATCGACGAAGTCCACATGCTGTCGGCCCAGGCCTTCAACGGCCTGCTGAAGACGCTCGAGGAGCCGCCGGAGCATGTGAAGTTCATCTTCGCCACGACCGAGATCCGCAAGGTGCCGATCACCGTCCTGTCGCGCTGCCAGCGTTTCGACCTGCGCCGCATCGAACCCGCCGAACTGACCCGGCACCTGCGCAAGATATCGGGCCTCGAATCGGTCGAGGCCGATGATCGCGCGCTCGCCATGATCGCCCGTGCCGCCGAAGGCTCGGTGCGCGATTCGCTGTCGATCCTCGACCAGGCGATCGCCCATGGCTCCGGCGAAGTCAGCGCCGAGGCGGTTCGCTCCATGCTCGGCCTCGCCGACCGCGCCCGCGTCATCGACCTGTTCGAGCACCTGATGGCCGGCCGCATTTCCGAGGCCCTCGACGAGTTCCGCGCCCAGTACGACGTCGGCGCCGATCCGGCCGTCGTTCTGACCGATCTCGCCGATTTCACCCATCTTGTCACCCGCCTGCGCTTCGTGCCCGAGGCTGCCGGGAACGATCCCTCGCTGACGCCCGACGAGAAGGAGCGGGGCTTGCTGTTTTCCAGGCAACTCCCGGTCAAGGTCCTGTCGCGCGCCTGGCAGATGCTGCTGAAGGGCATTCCCGAGGCCGGCCTGTCGTCGCGCCCCGTCGCTGCCGCCGAAATGGTGTTGATCCGTCTCGCCCACGCCGCGGCGCTGCCGACCCTCGATGAAGCCCTGAAGGCCCTTGATGACGCGCCGTCCGGCGAGCCGTCGCGTCCCGCCTTGTCGTCCGGCGGCGGCGCGCCCGCGTCCGGCAACGGCGGCGCTCACGCCGTCGCCCAATCCTCCGC
>JBAQHA010000159.1:0-3625 GCA_049288075.1 Oricola sp. | reverse complement strand
ATTCACGGTTCGATGGAAACGGCGAATGCGCCGAAGTCGCTGTTTCGTCGCGTTACCACGCTGCGCACCCATTTCCATCCGGCCCGGAAACGCCCGGGAGGGTTACCGAAGCCCACGGCCCCATGTTTGTTTCGGCACGGACGCATTATATAGGGTATGCAACGTGATGAATTTGCCGAAACAAATGCCAACCGCCGCTGAAATCAATTCCGAACTCGACGAACGCTCGCGGGACATCTTCCGCCTGATCGTGGAAGGCTATCTGCAGGAAGGCGAGCCGCTCGGCTCGCGCACACTGTCGAAGAAGCTGCCGATGTCGCTGTCTCCGGCCTCGGTGCGCAATGTGATGAGCGATCTGGAGTCGCTCGGGTTGATCTATTCGCCGCATATCTCGGCCGGCCGTCTTCCGACCGAGCAGGGGCTACGCTTCTTCGTCGACGCCTTCATGGACACCGGCGAAGTGAGCGACAGCGAGCGGACGCTGATCGAATCGCAGATCAAGCACGACGGCCAGCAGCATTCGATGGAAAAGCTGTTCACCGACGCCAGCCAGATGCTGTCGGGCCTGTCGCGCGGGGCGGGTCTCGTTCTCGCCTCCAAGCGCGAGGGCGTCCTGAAGCACATCGAGTTCATCCGGCTGGAAGAGCGCAAGGCGCTCGCCGTGCTGGTGTGGGAATCGGGCGAGGTGGAGAACCGCGTCATCGAGCTTCCGGCCGGAACAACCGCGTCGCAGCTTTCGCAGGCGGCAAACTACCTCAACCACTACGGCCGCGACCGATCCCTGCGCGAGGCGCGCCGCGCCATCGAGGAACGCCAGGCGGCGCTCAAATCGGAGGTCGACGCGGTGAGCGCCGACCTGATCGCGCGCGGGCTGGCCGTCTGGTCCGGCTCCGAACAGGGCCAACCGTCGCAACTGATCGTGCGCGGACGCTCCAACCTGATCGAGAACGTGCAGGACAAGGAGCAGATCGAGCGGCTGAAGCTGCTGTTCGACGAGTTGGAGCGCAAAGACGAGATCGTGCGCATGCTCGACCTGACGGAGACCGGCTCGGGCGTGAAGATCTTCATCGGCTCGGAAAACCGGCTGTTCTCGCTGTCGGGCTCGTCGCTGATCGTCGCGCCCTATCGCGATTCCAACCGCAACGTGATCGGCGCCATCGGCATCATCGGGCCGACGCGGCTGAACTATGCGCGCATCGTGCCGGTGGTCGACTATACCGCGCAACTGATCGGCAAACTGATCGAGAAGGGCTGACCGCTCCCCCGGGGAATCCGCGCTTGCCCTTGATTTTTCGCGATCAAACCTCGATATCGCCGTCAAACGAATTCCCGATACCAAGACGGATGACATCAGATGGCCGACGACAAAAAGACGCCTGAGGAGAACGCACGCATGATCAACCCGCGGGACCGCGAGGCGCTGAAACGCGCCGCCGACGAACTCCTGAAGAAGAGCGGCAAGGCGGGCGCGGGCGAGAAACCGGCATGGGCCGGCGACGACAGCGTTGCCGACGAGATGACGACCGATCAGGAAGCGGTGGCGATCGAGGCGGAAATCACCGCGATCCAGCAGGAAAACACCGACATGAAGGACCGGCTCTTGCGGCTGGCCGCCGACATGGAGAACCTGCGCCGGCGCACGGAGCGCGAGGTCAGGGACGCGCGCACCTTCGCGGTTTCGAAATTCGCCGCCGACATGCTGACCGTCGCCGACAACCTGCGCCGCGCGCTCGATCACGTAACCGCCGAACAGCGCTCCGCCGCCGACGATACCCTGAAGACGCTGCTCGAAGGCGTCGAACTCACCGAACGCTCGATGCATGCGACGATGGAGCGTCACGGCGTGCGCAAGCTGGAGCCGGAAGGGCAGAAATTCGACCCGAATTTCCACCAGGCGATGTTCGAGGTTCCGAATGCCGAGATCCCGAACAACACGGTGGTGCAGGTGGTGCAGGCCGGCTACCAGATCGGCGACCGCGTGCTGCGGCCGGCGATGGTCGGCGTTTCCAAGGGCGGACCGAAGACTGTCGAGCCGGAGCCCGGCGCGCCGACGCCGGAAGCCGAAAAGGACGCCTGATTTATCCACCGAAGCGGCTGCCTTAACCATATCGCTTTACGGATAAGGAAGGCATTTGAACTAATCCGGTATCCATCGCTTAACCAAAGCCATGGAGAGACCGATGAAAATTAACCTCCTTCTGGCGACGACGGCCGCTGTCGCCATCCTCAACGTGACGGCGCATGCCGCCGATACGTCCTATTACGAGCCGGCTCCGCAGCCGTCCTATGCCGCGCAGCCGCAGTCCCAGGGGACAAGCTGGCAGGGCTTCTATGCCGGCGTCCAGGGCGGCGGCGGCAAATTCAGCGCGGTGGGCGGCGCTTCCGACACAGCCTTCCTGGGCGGCGTCCATGCCGGCTACCTGATGCAATACGGCCGGTTCGTCGCCGGGCCGGAACTCGACATGGACTGGACCGGCTGGAATGTCGGCGGCACCGACGTCAAACGGGTCCTGCACGCGAAGGTGCGCGGCGGCGTCGCGTTCGACAATGTGCTGGTCACCGGATCGCTGGGCTACGGGCACGCCTGGGCTAATGCCGGCGGCGTCAAGGACAGTGACGGCGGACTGATCGCCGGTGCGGGCGTCGATTTCGGCATGACCGAGCATGTGGTCGCCGGCGCCGACTACCTGTACCATCACGTGACCGATTTCAGCCCCGGCACGCTCGACACCAATTCGCACGCGGTGCGGGTGCGGCTGAGCTACAAGTTCAACTGAACGGGCGAACGATCAAAAGGAAAGGGCCGCTTGTGCGGCCCTTTTCACGTTTCAGCCCCTGATCAGGCCGGCGTCGATCGCCGCCTGTCTGAGCGAGACCTGGGGGCGCGGGCCGATCTGCTGGATGACGATGGAAGCGGCGAGCGAGCCCAGATGGCAGCAATCCTCCAGCGAGCGGCCGGCGGTGTAGCCGTAGAGGAAACCGGCGGCATAGAGATCGCCGGCGCCGGTCGTGTCGACGAGGTTCTCGATCGCGAAGGCGGAGACGCTGGCGGTCCCAGACCTGCTCATGGCGACGGAACCCTTTTCCGAGCGGGTGACGATGGCGAGCGCGCAGTCATCGCGCATGGCGGCAACCGCCGTTTCGAAATCGGCCGTCTGGTACAAGGACTTCGCCTCATCCTCGTTGGCGAAGACGATGTCGACCGTGCCGGTGCGCATCAGGTCGAGGAACTCGTCGCGATAGCGGTCGACGCAGAACGGATCGGACAGCGTCATCGAGACCTCGCGGCCGTTGGCATGGGCGATATCGGCGGCCTTGCGAATCGCGTCCTTGGCGCGCGGCGGATCCCACAGGTAACCCTCGAAGAAGGTGACCTTCGACGATGCGACCTTGGCCTCCTCGATATCCTCCGGCCCGAGCTCGACGCAGGCGCCCAGATAAGTGTTCATCGAGCGTTCGCCGTCCGGCGTGACGAAGATCATCGACCGGGCGGTCGGCGGCGTGCCGGTCAGCGGATGGGTGTCGAAGGCGACGCCCTGGGCGCGGATGTCGTGGCGGTAGATACCGCCGAGATGGTCCTCGCAGACCTTGCCGAAAAAGGCCGCCCGGCCACCGAGGCTCGCGA
>JBAQHA010000158.1:0-6285 GCA_049288075.1 Oricola sp. | reverse complement strand
GGATATCGATGGTTCGATCGCGCATGCCACGATGCTTGCCGAGTGTCACATAATTTCGGCAGAGGATCGCGACAAGATCGTTCACGGATTGAACACGATCCGGTCAGAGATCGAATTGGGCGAATTCGTCTTCTCGCGCAAGCTGGAAGACATCCACATGAATATCGAGGCGCGGCTGGCCGAACTGATCGGCCCGGCGGCCGGTCGGCTGCACACGGCGCGCTCGCGCAACGACCAGGTGGCGCTCGATTTCCGCTTGTGGGTCAAGCAAGAACTGCAAAAGACCGAGGCGGCCCTTTCCGCGCTGATAGCCGCCTTCCTGGGCCGCGCCGAGGAGCACGCCGAAACGGTGATGCCGGGCTTCACCCACTTGCAGACGGCCCAGCCGGTGACCTTCGGCCATCATTGCATGGCCTATGTCGAAATGTTCGGCCGCGACCGCCAGCGCGTGCGCCACGCCATCGAGCATCTTGACGAGTGCCCGATCGGCGCTGCGGCGCTCGCCGGCACCGGCTTCCCGATCGACCGGGAGATGACGGCGAAGGCGCTCGGCTTTCGCGGGCCGACCCGCAACTCGATCGACACGGTCTCGGATCGGGATTTCGCGCTGGAATTCCTTTCGATTGCCGCGATCTGTGCCACGCATCTGTCACGCCTGGCCGAGGAGATCGTCATCTGGTCGACGCCGCAATTCGGATTCATCCGGCTGTCCGACGCCTTTTCGACCGGCTCGTCGATTATGCCGCAGAAAAAGAACCCGGACGCCGCCGAATTGGTGCGCGCCAAGACCGGCCGCATCAACGGCAACCTGGTCGCGCTGCTGACGGTGATGAAGGGCCTGCCGCTGGCCTATTCGAAGGACATGCAGGAAGACAAGGAAGCTGTGTTCGACGCGGCGGAATCGCTCGAACTGGCGGTCGCCGCGATGACTGGCATGGTTTCCGACATGACGATCCGCGCCGACCGGATGAAGGCCGCCGCAGGCTCCGGATATTCGACGGCCACCGATCTCGCAGACTGGCTGGTGCGCGAGGCGGGCCTGCCGTTCCGCGAAGCCCACCATGCGACCGGCAGGGCCGTGGCGCTGGCCGAGGCGAAGGGGTGCGAGCTCGCCGAGCTGTCGCTCGACGATCTGAAAAACATCAATCCGGCGATCACCGAAAAGGTCTATGACGTGCTGACCGTGGAGGCCTCCGTGGCCAGCCGCGTCAGCTTCGGCGGTACGGCGCCTTCCGAGGTGCGCCGCCAGATCGCCTGGTGGCGCGGCCGCAACTGACGCAACGGATCGAGCCGGTCGAGGATGCGCCGCAAGAATTGGGGTGCACAAGGGGCCGTTATTTCGCTACAGGCTGGGAAAGACGGATCGCGCTGGACGGGACGATGGAAAGAACGCTGAAACGCATGCTGGTCGTAACCGGTCTTCTCGCCGCTGCCTTGACGGTGTTGTCGGGCTGCGGTCGCGCGGGCGATCCCGAACTGCCGCCGGCGGCGGCCGCCGCCCAGAAGGCGAAAGCCCCTGACGCACCAGTCGAGGACAAGCATTTCATCCTCGATCCGCTGATCTGATCGCCCGTCTCCGAGGGACCCTGCGGTGAACCATTTCGAATATCGCGACGGCGAGCTCTTCGCCGAGGACGTGCCGGTCGCGGAAATCGCCGCCAGCGTGGGCACGCCGTTCTACTGCTACTCGACGGCGACGCTGGAGCGCCACTACCGCGTATTCGCCGAGGCCTTCGCCGATATCGACGCGCTGGTCTGCTACGCGATGAAGGCCAATTCCAACCAGGCGGTGCTGACGACTCTGGCAAAGCTCGGCTCCGGCGCCGATGTGGTCTCGGAAGGCGAATTGCGTCGCGCGCTGGCCGCCGGCATCCCGGCCGAGAAGATCTTGTTTTCCGGCGTCGGCAAGACGGCGCGCGAGATGGATTTCGCGCTGGCCGCCGGCATCCATTGCTTCAACGTCGAATCCGAGCCGGAACTGGAACTGCTATCGGCACGCGCGGTGGCGGCCGGCACGATCGCCCCGGTGTCGCTGCGCATCAACCCCGATGTCGACGCCAGGACGCATCACAAGATCTCGACCGGCAAGAAGGGCGACAAGTTCGGCATTTCCTGGCTCCGGGCGCGCGATGTCTACCGCCGCGCCGCCGGACTGCCGGGCTTGCGGGTCGCCGGCATCGACATGCATATCGGCAGCCAGATCACCGAATTGCAGCCCTTCGACGACGCCTTCCGGCTGCTGACAGAACTGGTCGCGCAGCTGCGCGCCGACGGCCATGCGATCGAGCATGTCGATCTCGGCGGCGGGCTGGGTATTCCCTACCGGCTCAACAACGCGCCGCCGCCGCTGCCGGTGGAATATGCGGAAATCGTCAAGAAGCATGTGCGCCCGCTCGGCGTGCAGGCGATCTTCGAGCCCGGGCGGATGATCGCGGGCAATGCCGGAATCCTCGTCACCGCAACTATCTATGTGAAGACGGCCGAGGAGAAGAATTTCGTTATCGTCGACGCGGCGATGAACGACTTGGTCCGCCCGACGCTTTATGACGCCTGGCACGAGGTAATCCCGGTCAAGGAATCCGGCCCCGACACGCCGCGCATGGTCGCCGACATTGTCGGCCCGGTGTGCGAATCGGGCGATTTCCTCGCCAAGGACCGCGACATGGCGCGCGTCGAGGCGGGGGACCTGCTCGCGTTCGGCTCGGCCGGCGCCTATGGCGCGGTTCAGGCGGGCACGTACAATTCGCGCCTGCTGGTACCGGAAGTCATCGTCAGGGGCGGCGAATTCCATGTCGCGCGGCCGCGACCGTCCTACGACGACCTGCTCGGCCTCGACAGCGTGCCGGACTGGTTCTGAGGCAATTTGTCCCCACGGCTGACGAAGCCGTGAACGGATTTCACCCTTTTTCGCCTCGTCTTTGCCACGAACAATGCTACCTTCTCCGCATGGAGAATTGAGGCGCATGCCCGACGAGACCGAACACCCAGCCCCGCAGGCGCTGTCGCGCAGGCTTTGGCTTGCCCGGGTGGCGACGCGCGCGGCGATCGTCGCAGAGCGGCTTCTGCCGCGTCTTCTGCCGCTTGCGGGCGTCGTCGCGCTGTTCTTGATGCTGTCCTGGTTCGGCATCTTCCGGGCCATCGGCGATATCGCGCGCATTGCGGTTGCCGCCGGGCTCGGGCTTGGCGCGCTTGCGAGCCTCTGGCCGCTGCGCACTCTGCGGCTTCCGAACGCCAACGACATAGATCGCCGCCTCGAACGCGAAAACGCGCTTCCGCACGCGCCGATCACCGCGCAGGACGACCGGTTGCCCGACGGCACGGGCGACCGCTTCGCACAGGCGCTGTGGCAGGAGCATCAGCGCCGCATGGCGCAGAGCATCGAGGGCGTTCACGGCGCGAGCGCCCGGACCGGCATTCCTGCGCGCGATCCCTACGCGCTGCGCGCCGCCGCGGCGCTTCTGCTGGTGATGTCGTTCGCCTGGTCCTACGGCACCACGGGAGGACAGAGGTCCGATGCCTTCCGCAGTCACGACGCCACCGTGGCGATCCCGCCACGCATCGACGCCTGGGTGACGCCGCCGTCCTATACCGGCATGGCGCCGGTGTTCCTGACCTCGGAGCAGAACGCCGGCAAAACAGAATTCACCGTGCCGGAAGGCAGCGTCGCCGTGGTGCGGATCGCCGGCGGTTCCGGGCGCGAGACCGTCACCTGGCCGGCCCCTGAAACGCCGCTTGCAACGGCGGAAGGCGACGGCCAGCCGCAGGCGGCGTCGTCGCGGCGCTTCGAGGTGACGCTGGAGAATTCCGGCAAGCTGTCGGTCTCCGGCGGCGCCGACGCGCTGCGCGACTGGTCGTTTTCGGTCACGCCGGACAACGCGCCGACGATCACTTTCCACAAGGACCCGGCCCGTGCCGCAAACGGCGCAATGACGGTCGAATACGCCGCGCAGGACGATTATCGCGTCGCCAAGGCGCGCGGTATAATCGAACTCGCCGAGGATCCGAGGCCGGACGCGCATCCGCTCTACGAGGCGCCCGACCTGCCGCTGGCCCTGCCGCGCCGTTCCGCCGAGGACGGCGGCGCCAAGACCACGCGCGATCTTGGCGAGCATCCTTGGGCCGGCGCGCGCGTGAAGCTGACATTGGAGGCCGAGGACGATCGCAGCCAGACCGGGCGCAGCGAAGCGAAGACCTTCGTGTTGCCCGGCCGCCCATTCGCAAATCCGCTGGCGAGGGCCATCATCGAGCAGCGGCGCAACCTGGCGTTCGACGCCAATGCGGTGCGGGACATCGTCCGCGTGATCGACGTGCTGACGCTCTATCCGGAGGAGACGATCAAGAACGCCGCCCATTTCCTGGGGCTGGTGACGACGCGCAGCCGGCTTCTTGAGGCGCAGGGCAGTGACGAGGCGTTGCGTGGTGTGGTCGACTACATGTGGCAGCTGGCGCGCACCATCGAGGACGGCAATCTGTCGGAGGCCGAAAAGCGGCTGCAGGCCGCGCAACAGGCGCTGAAGGATGCGCTCGAAAACGGCGCGTCCGACGAGGAAATCGAACAGATGATGGCCGAGTTGCGCGAGGCGATGCAGCAGTACATGCAGGAACTCGCCCGCCAGATGGAGAACAATCCCGAGCTTGCGCAGCAGATGCCGCAGCAAGACATGCAGGAACTGGACATGATGGACTTGCAGGAGATGCTCGACAAGATCGAGGAACTGGCGAAGTCCGGCGCGCGCGACCAGGCGAAGGATCTGCTCAGCCAGTTGCAGGACATGATGAACAACCTGCAGATGGGTCAGCACCAGCAACAGCAGGGCGACCGCCAAAGCCAGGCCCAGCAGCAGATGAACGAACTCGGCGAGATCCTGCGCCAGCAGCAAGAGCTGATGAACGAGACCTACCGGCAGAACCGGCGCGGCGACGGCCAGGACGGCGAACAGGGCCAGCAAGGGCAGGGACAGCAGCAGGGTCAGGGCCAGTCCGGCCAACAGGGCCCGGGCCAGGACGGCCAGCAATATGGCCAGAACGGCGGCCAGGGTCTTCAGGGGCTGGCCCCCGGCCAGCAGGACCTTCGCGGCCGGCTGGAACAGTTCATGGACGGGTTGCGCGGCATGGGCATCAACCCGGGCGAGGAATTCGGTCAGGCCGGCCGCTCGATGGGCGAGGCCGGCGAGGCGCTGCAACAGGGCCAGGGTGAGCAGGCCTTTTCGAGTCAGGGCGATGCGATGGAAGCGCTGCGCAAGGGCGCCGGCGACATGATGCAGCAGATGCAGCAGGCAATGAACGGCGGCACCGGGGCGACGCAGCCCGGCGGCAACCGCAACAGCATGGACCGCGATCCGCTTGGTCGGCCGCAGCGCTCGGCGGGTCCCGATTTCGGCGAATCGGTCAAGGTTCCCGACGAGATCGACATCCGGCGCGCCCGCGAGATCCTCGAAGCCATTCGCAAGCGTCTCGGCAACGCGTTGTCGCCGCAGTTCGAGAAGGATTATCTCGAGCGCCTGCTGAAGCTGAACTGAACCGGATAAATCAGCCGGCGAGCGCCTTGGAAACTGCTTGGCGAATTTCGGCCAGGCTGAAGGGCTTCTGCACCACGTCGACGATGATCTTCGATACGTCGCGGGCGCGTTCGCGCTGCTCGGCGAAGCCGGTCATCAGCAGGATCTTCATATCGGGGAAGTCCTTGGCAATCTCCTTGGCCATGGTGATACCGTCCATCGACGGCATGCGAATGTCGGACAGGACAAGATCGTAGCCGCCGTTCTTCGCCGCGACCTCCTCGAGACCGATGTCTCCGTCCTCGGCCTGATCGACGGTATGACCGTCGATCTGCAGGGCGCGCGCGGTAAAGGTGCGGACGGACTCATCGTCCTCGACAAGCAGAATTGCCGCCATCATGCTTCTCCTGTGACGATGCCGACGAAGGGCAGTTCGCGGAATGCGTGGCCGACATCCATGCCGTAACCGACGACGAAATGGTCCGGGCATTCGAAGCCGACGAAATCGGGCTGCAAGGGCGTGTCGGCCTGGCGGCGCATCGACTTATCGAGCAGCACGCAGATGCCGACGCTTCTCGCTCCCCGCTGGAGCATCAGGTCACGGGCGAAGGTCAGCGTGCGGCCCGATTCCAGGATGTCGTCGACCAGCAGCACGTCGCGGCCGGCAACGTCCGAATCGACGTCGCGCAGGATCCGCACTTCACCGGCCTCGGTGCCGGCGCCGTAGGTCGACAGCATGATGAATTCCACGTCCGGCTCCATGCCGGCGTCATGCATGGCGCGCACC